>NZ_CP031121.1 GCF_002843235.3 Providencia huaxiensis | reverse complement strand
TTGTCGTCAAAATCGGTGTTGCAAAAACGGGAGTGACCATAGATTCCGTTTTCTCTATTCGCCCCTTTGTTGAGATATGACCCGCTCCCCGGATCATGGCTTGGCCTTCTTCGCGACCCTGGCTACTGCACGGGCCGCCTTGAGGCACTCATCGAACACTTTCCCCTTTGCGAAGCTGGGTGTTCGGTCGAAAAAGAAGGTGGCTTCTTTCACCCCCAGCGAGACCGCATGAGGGGGAAATTCCTCCTTCTCCAGCGTTGCCTTGATGTGCTTGGCAATGAACTCGCGTGGGTGCATGGATGCCTCCGTTCTTCCAGAAACTGGTCTCATCACACAAACGACAGGCAATAGGAGTCCGTGACCCGCTGTCGGGCCGCTATCGCTTGTGGGATAAAGGCCCCGTTGACGGGGCCAGGAGAGAGCTGTAACCACATGCATTGCACCTGTGGTGGTGGCTTGAGCACTTCACAGTGAGTCAGCCGTTCTTGCTGTCGGTACCGGTGCGCCCTCACGGGCAGACCTACCATTCGAAACGGTCGCCTCTCGGCGAGGGCCTGGGTGGCGCTTCACAGCGGGACCAGGCATCCGCTTAACCCTGCGGTGGGAGATGTGATCACCTCCTTGGGGTGGTCATATCGGTTGGTTGTGGTGGCCGGGTCTGACACCGGCCGAGGTCTAGGGGGCATCCCTACGAATGCCGGTTGGCGCAAAGACCTTCCCATTCACCACAACCGTGGATTGCATTGGTCTCCGGGTCTCTCGTGCGGTACCCCATGGGCCTTGGCTCACCTGCAATGCAATCCCGGTTGTGTCCCGGCCTTTCACCGGGTGGGTGGCTGGGGAGTCAGACCCGCCACTCGCTGTGTTCGCTATCACTTCAACTGTGCTGTCTTTCCAGCTGTCAGCCGGTCACTGCCTTAATTTCCATTCACCTTGGTCGGCATGCATTCCAGCCTTGCCAAGGGAGAGCGGGGAGGTTAGTCAGCCCGGTTGCCGGTGTTATTTCCCCAAGCGGTTTGTTGCCACCGCTGCCAGTGTTGTGCTGGTCCTCCGGCTGGGGTTGTCCATCGTGCGAAATCAATTTGCTAACTATTGGTTAGCATATGCTTGGTTTGCTTTAAGTCAACACCCAAAAGTTAGTTTTTCAATTTTTTAATTCAGGGTCAGTTGGTGCAAGCTGTGGTGACGCAAAGGAAGGGGTAATTTTCGGATCATTGCCCTGCCGCCCGTTGCTCCGAACCACTGGGAGCTGGACCCCAACGATCTCGGGTGTGACGATGGACCTGTACTGAGGGGGCTGTGGGTCGTACCCCGATTCGCATGAGGATTGAATATAACCGACGTGACTGTTATATTTAGGTGGCTAAACCCGTCAAGCCCTCAGGAGTGAATCATGACCGTAGTCACGACCGCCGATACCTTCCAACTGTACGCACTTGCAGCCCGACATGGGCTCAAGCTCCATGGCCCGCTGACTGTCAATGAGCTTGGGCTCGACTATAGGATCGTGATCGCCACCGTCGACGATGGACGTCGGTGGGTGCTGCGCATCCCGCGCCGAGCCGAGGTAAGCGCGAAGGTCGAACCAGAGGCGCGGGTGCTGGCAATGCTCAAGAATCGCCTGCCGTTCGCGGTGCCGGACTGGCGCGTGGCCAACGCCGAGCTCGTTGCCTATCCCATGCTCGAAGACTCGACTGCGATGGTCATCCAGCCTGGTTCGTCCACGCCCGACTGGGTCGTGCCGCAGGACTCGGAGGTCTTCGCGGAGAGCTTCGCGACCGCGCTCGCCGCCCTGCATGCCGTCCCCATTTCCGCCGCCGTGGATGCGGGGATGCTCATCCGTACACCGACGCAGGCCCGTCAGAAGGTGGCCGACGACGTTGACCGCGTCCGACGCGAGTTCGTGGTGAACGACAAGCGCCTCCACCGGTGGCAGCGCTGGCTCGACGACGATTCGTCGTGGCCAGATTTCTCCGTGGTGGTGCATGGCGATCTCTACGTGGGCCATGTGCTCATCGACAACACGGAGCGCGTCAGCGGGATGATCGACTGGAGCGAGGCCCGCGTTGATGACCCTGCCATCGACATGGCCGCGCACCTTATGGTCTTTGGTGAAGAGGGGCTCGCGAAGCTCCTCCTCACGTATGAAGCGGCCGGTGGCCGGGTGTGGCCGCGGCTCGCCCACCACATCGCGGAGCGCCTTGCGTTCGGGGCGGTCACCTACGCACTCTTCGCCCTCGACTCGGGTAACGAAGAGTACCTCGCTGCGGCGAAGGCGCAGCTCGCCGCAGCGGAATGAGCGAACGTCGATATAGCCCGCTCGCGACGCTGTTCGCGGCGACCTTTCTCTTCCGGATCGGCAACGCGGTGGCGGCCCTCGCGCTTCCATGGTTCGTCCTGTCTCATACAAAGAGCGCGGCCTGGGCGGGCGCCACGGCCGCTAGCAGCGTCATCGCGACCATCATCGGCGCGTGGGTTGGTGGTGGCCTCGTCGATCGGTTCGGGCGCGCGCCCGTCGCATTGATCTCGGGTGTGGTGGGCGGCGTGGCCATGGCGAGCATCCCACTGCTCGATGCCGTTGGCGCCCTCTCGAACACTGGGCTGATCGCTTGCGTGGTGCTCGGTGCCGCGTTCGACGCACCCGGTATGGCCGCGCAGGACAGTGAGCTGCCCAAACTCGGCCACGTCGCCGGGCTCTCCGTTGAGCGCGTCTCGTCACTGAAAGCGGTGATCGGGAACGTCGCGATTCTAGGTGGCCCGGCCCTTGGGGGGGCCGCAATCGGCCTGCTTGGCGCTGCGCCAACGCTCGGGCTGACGGCGTTCTGCTCCGTCCTTGCAGGTCTGCTCGGCGCGTGGGTGCTTCCCGCGCGTGCCGCTCGGACGATGACCACGACGGCGACTCTCTCCATGCGCGCCGGCGTCGCTTTTCTCTGGAGCGAACCCCTGCTGCGCCCTCTCTTTGGTATAGTGATGATCTTCGTGGGCATCGTTGGCGCCAACGGCAGCGTCATCATGCCTGCGCTGTTTGTAGATGCAGGACGCCAAGTAGCAGAGCTCGGGCTGTTCTCCTCAATGATGGGGGCTGGTGGTCTCCTTGGCATTGCCATTCATGCGTCGGTCGGCGCCCGGATATCAGCGCAGAACTGGCTGGCGGTGGCATTTTGTGGCTCTGCGGTGGGCTCGCTTCTGCTTTCACAGTTGCCAGGCGTGCCGGTGCTGATGTTGTTGGGCGCGCTCGTGGGACTGCTGACCGGCTCAGTCTCTCCCATTCTCAACGCTGCCATCTACAACCGCACGCCGCCAGAACTTCTCGGCCGGGTACTCGGCACGGTCTCGGCGGTGATGCTGTCAGCCTCGCCCATGGTTATGCTTGCGGCCGGCGCGTTTGTCGACCTTGCTGGTCCGCTCCCTGGCCTCGTTGTATCGGCCGTGTTTGCGGGGCTCGTGGCTCTACTCTCGCTCCGTCTTCAATTTGCTACAATGGCGGCGGCAGCCACAGCCTCCGCCCCAACCCATACAGAAGGTGAACACTGATGCCCCGCCCCAAGCTCAAGTCCGATGACGAGGTACTCGAGGCCGCCACCGTAGTGCTGAAGCGTTGCGGTCCCATAGAGTTCACGCTCAGCGGAGTAGCAAAGGAGGTGGGGCTCTCCCGCGCAGCGTTAATCCAGCGCTTCACCAACCGCGATACGCTGCTGGTGAGGATGATGGAGCGCGGCGTCGAGCAGGTGCGGCATTACCTGAATGCGATACCGATAGGCGCAGGGCCGCAAGGGCTCTGGGAATTTTTGCAGGTGCTCGTTCGGAGCATGAACACTCGCAACGACTTCTCGGTGAACTATCTCATCTCCTGGTACGAGCTCCAGGTGCCGGAGCTACGCACGCTTGCGATCCAGCGGAACCGCGCGGTGGTGGAGGGGATCCGCAAGCGACTGCCCCCAGGTGCTCCTGCGGCAGCTGAGTTGCTCCTGCACTCGGTCATCGCTGGCGCGACGATGCAGTGGGCCGTCGATCCGGATGGTGAGCTAGCTGATCATGTGCTGGCTCAGATCGCTGCCATCCTGTGTTTAATGTTTCCCGAACACGACGATTTCCAACTCCTCCAGGCACATGCGTAAACGGAGGTGTGCAGAGTCCCTGCGGCAGGCGACGAACACGACCGTCGTCGATTAGTACCGGTACGGTCGGTGGTATCGAAGTCTTGATCACCACTCAGGTCTACGGCTTACAAATGGTGACCATCCCGATACTTGCGTCAGAGCACCGGGCCGATTCTTTGACAGTGAATCACTCCCGTAAGGTTGTGCCGGTGTGGGTGTCCCGGGTCGAGACGATACTCCGCCAATGCGCCCAGCAAACAACCTGGCCATCGCAGGTGGTGGGGAGCGGTGTGGCGGATGAGTTGGACAAGTTGGTGTAGCAGCACGAGCACGGCGAGATAACATCGCAGGAGTTCGACATGCTCAAGAGACAGCTGATTGCGAATCGCGATGCAGATTCATAACCCGATTGCGGGTTGGCTTCACTCCACCATCACCGAGCAGACTAGCACGGCGGGCTCTGTTGCAAAGATTGGCGGCAGTCAGAGGTAGGCTGTCGCTCTGCGCCGATCAGGCGGCTGCTGCGAAATGGTGGTTGAGCATGCCCATGGCCTCCGTCAGCGCCGAGGGCCCAATGCCAAAAGCTCTCTCCACAAGGCGCACCTCGCCCCTGATGCCGGGCTGCAGGCACCAGGGGCGAGCCTGTCCTTTGCGCAGGGCTCGCATGACTTCGAATCCCTTGATCGTGGCATAGGCCGTGGGGATCGATTTGAAACCGCGCACCGGCTTGATCAGTATCTTGAGCTTTCCGTGATCGGCCTCGATCACGTTATTGAGATACTTCACCTGCCGGTGGGCCGTCTCCCGGTCCAGCTTTCCTTCGCGCTTCAATTCGGTGATCGCTGCACCATAGCTCGGCGCTTTGTCGGTATTGAGCGTGGCAGGCTTTTCCCAGTGCTTCAGGCCTCGCAGGGCCTTGCCCAGGAACCGCTTCGCTGCCTTGGCGCTGCGGGTCGGCGACAGGTAGAAATCGATCGTGTCGCCCCGCTTGTCGACTGCCCGGTACAGGTAGGTCCACTTGCCCCGCACCTTGACGTAGGTTTCATCCAGGCGCCAGCTCGGATCAAAGCCACGCCGCCAGAACCAGCGCAGCCGCTTCTCCATCTCCGGGGCGTAGCACTGGACCCAGCGATAGATCGTCGTATGGTCGACCGAAATGCCGCGTTCCGCCAGCATTTCCTCAAGGTCGCGATAGCTGATCGGATAGCGACAATACCAGCGCACCGCCCACAGGATCACATCACCCTGGAAATGGCGCCACTTGAAATCCGTCATCGTTCCGTCCGTCCAATCTCCGCCAAGCATGCTCAAGCTTCACGATTTTTGCAACAGAGCCCACACGAGTATTGAGCATAGTCGAGATTGGTGCAGATCACTTCTGATATTGAACTGTCAGGAGCTGGCTGCACAACAGCCATTACGCCCAATCAACTGGTGCAGTCGTCTTCTGAAAATGACATTTGGTATCTCTCATAAACGGATGTTTTTGAGAGAACTATCTTCGGCCTTCACACGCACGAAAGGCGGCGAAGCTCCGCCGTTAATCCGTCCGCCGGAGATCTCGCCCAGGCAGGCTGAAGGCCGAGCAAGCCTGACAGGCCCGAAAAGCCCGGCACGGGCGTCGGCGGCGATGACGGCGGCGGCATTATCCAGGGTTGATGATGGAAGTGGAGGATATCGACAACCTCTCGCGCAACCAAGACATCGCGGTCGGACTGCAAGTGATCTTGAAGCCACGGGCCCGTCCCACCCCGACATGGACCTCGATGCCCGAACGGACGTTAGATTTCGAGTTCTAGGCGTTCTGCGATGAAGGTTGGATCCCAGCCGGGATTGAAAGTGTCGACGTGGGTGAATCCGAGCCGCTCGTATAGGCCACGCAGGTTCGGGTGGCAGTCGAGCCGCAGCTTGGCGCACCCCTGCGTTCGCGCGGCATGGCGGCAAGCCTCGATCAGCGCGGAGCTGACACCCCGGCCCGCATGTGTCCGTCGCACCGCGAGCTTGTGCAGATATGCGGCCTCCCCCTTGAGGGCGTCGGGCCAGAACTCGGGATCCTCGGCCGACAAGGTGCAACAGCCGACGATGCCGTCGCTGCAACTCGCGACTAGGAGCTCGGATCTCAGGACGAAGGTCTCCGCGAATGTCCGGTCGATCCGCGCGACGTCCCAGGCGGGCGTTCCCTTGGCGGACATCCACGCCGCAGCGTCGTGCATCAGCCGCACAACCTCGTCGATATCACCCGAGCAGGCGACCCGAACGTTCGGAGGCTCCTCGCTGTCCATTCGCTCCCCTGGCGCGGTATGAACCGCCGCCTCATAGTGCAGTTTGATCCTGACGAGCCCAGCATGTCTGCGCCCACCTTCGCGGAACCTGACCAGGGTCCGCTAGCGGGCGGCCGGAAGGTGAATGCTAGGCATGATCTAACCCTCGGTCTCTGGCGTCGCGACTGCGAAATTTCGCGAGGGTTTCCGAGAAGGTGATTGCGCTTCGCAGATCTCCAGGCGCGTGGGTGCGGACGTAGTCAGCGCCATTGCCGATCGCGTGAAGTTCCGCCGCAAGGCTCGCTGGACCCAGATCCTTTACAGGAAGGCCAACGGTGGCGCCCAAGAAGGATTTCCGCGACACCGAGACCAATAGCGGAAGCCCCAACGCCGACTTCAGCTTTTGAAGGTTCGACAGCACGTGCAGCGATGTTTCCGGTGCGGGGCTCAAGAAAAATCCCATCCCCGGATCGAGGATGAGCCGGTCGGCAGCGACCCCGCTCCGTCGCAAGGCGGAAACCCGCGCCTCGAAGAACCGCACAATCTCGTCGAGCGCGTCTTCGGGTCGAAGGTGACCGGTGCGGGTGGCGATGCCATCCCGCTGCGCTGAGTGCATAACCACCAGCCTGCAGTCCGCCTCAGCAATATCGGGATAGAGCGCAGGGTCAGGAAATCCTTGGATATCGTTCAGGTAGCCCACGCCGCGCTTGAGCGCATAGCGCTGGGTTTCCGGTTGGAAGCTGTCGATTGAAACACGGTGCATCTGATCGGACAGGGCGTCTAAGAGCGGCGCAATACGTCTGATCTCATCGGCCGGCGATACAGGCCTCGCGTCCGGATGGCTGGCGGCCGGTCCGACATCCACGACGTCTGATCCGACTCGCAGCATTTCGATCGCCGCGGTGACAGCGCCGGCGGGGTCTAGCCGCCGGCTCTCATCGAAGAAGGAGTCCTCGGTGAGATTCAGAATGCCGAACACCGTCACCATGGCGTCGGCCTCCGCAGCGACTTCCACGATGGGGATCGGGCGAGCAAAAAGGCAGCAATTATGAGCCCCATACCTACAAAGCCCCACGCATCAAGCTTTTGCCCATGAAGCAACCAGGCAATGGCTGTAATTATGACGACGCCGAGTCCCGACCAGACTGCATAAGCAACACCGACAGGGATGGATTTCAGAACCAGAGAAAGAAAATAAAATGCGATGCCATAACCGATTATGACAACGGCGGAAGGGGCAAGCTTAGTAAAGCCCTCGCTAGATTTTAATGCGGATGTTGCGATTACTTCGCCAACTATTGCGATAACAAGAAAAAGCCAGCCTTTCATGATATATCTCCCAATTTGTGTAGGGCTTATTATGCACGCTTAAAAATAATAAAAGCAGACTTGACCTGATAGTTTGGCTGTGAGCAATTATGTGCTTAGTGCATCTAACGCCTGAAATAAGCCGTGCCGCGAAGCGGCATCGGCTTGATTGAATTGTGTACGCCCAGCATGGGCATGAACTAATGAGGTGAAAGTCCTCTGTAGGAAGGTCACCATCCTTAGCGATTTATGATCGTTATTAGATGTTAACTACTAGCGAATGGCAAGGGCGGCTCCGCGAGGAGTTGTCTGGAGGAAGCCGGACGCAAAGCTGCGAGCTGATGAACAAAAACATCATATGAGGCGTAGGCTGAAGGCGAGTTGGCACAAGACAACGAAGCCATGTGATCTAACGGCCACCGTAAATGATGCAGCAGTGCAGTGACAGTACATGCTCTTATCTGGGGAGATCTGCTTAACAAGCGATCGGTAATCCACCAGTGAGGCTCTGGTTAATAAGTGCCTTGGCTCTAAGGAATGTATCGACCTTGGAGAGCGAATTAGATGCAAACCGATAGCGCGAACAGAGGCAACTCTGTGAGTGATTAAGCAGAAGTCAGCAGACGGCATAGTAGCCAAACGCCCATCGTAATGGTTGGGACACGGTGAAGGCCTGAACATTAAGAACAAAGGAGGAGCCTTGTCACACTTGAACACACGAACGCCGTCCGGCGATGACGTGACTCAGCGTAGCGATATGAAGCCAGCCTTTAGCAACGATCTATTCGAGCACGTGCTGCAGGAAGATAACCTCTCTGCGGCATGGAAACGCGTTCGAGCCAATAAAGGGGCCGCTGGCATCGATGGCATGACCATCGATGAATTCCCCGCTTGGGTAAGATCCGGCAACTGGAAAGCATTGAAACAACAACTGGTAACAGGCTGTTATCAACCCTCACCGGTAAGGCGTGTTGAAATAGCTAAACCAGATGGCGGCACTCGTCAGCTGGGTATTCCAACCGTTACTGATCGTGTAATCCAACAAGCCATTACCCAAGTATTAACACCTATTTTCGACCCTGAGTTTTCTGAACACAGTTTTGGATTCCGTCCAGGTCGTAATGGGCAGCAAGCGGTTAAGCAGGTACAGAGCATCATCAAGGAAGGACGCCGCTTCGCGGTGGATGTTGATCTGTCGAAGTTCTTTGACCGAGTTAATCACGATCTACTGATGACGCGCCTTGGCGACAAGGTGAAAGACAAACGTCTGCTTAGACTGATTAAACGTTACCTGAGAGCTGGGTTTATCGATAATCAGTTCAAAGGTGAGAGTCGAGTGGGTGTACCGCAAGGTGGGCCATTGTCGCCGTTACTGGCGAATATCATGCTCGACTCTTTGGATAAAGAACTTGAAAAACGCGGTCATAAGTTTGCCCGCTACGCGGATGATTTCACGATTCTAGTGAAGAGCCAGCGAGCTGGAGAACGCGTGTTGCGCAGTATCAGTCAGTACTTGCAAAACCGTTTGAAGTTAGTGGTCAACACTAACAAAAGTCGTGTGGTTAAAACCAATGAAAGCCAGTTCTTGGGCTTTACGTTCAAGGCGAATCGCATTCATTGGCATCCGAAAACGCTGCTGAAATTTAAGCAGAATGTTCGCAAACTCACGAATCGCAACTGGGGCGTGTCAATGAAATACCAGCTATTTAAGATCAGCCAATATTTACGCGGCTGGATAAACTACTTTGGTATTGCCAGTGGCTATCAGCACTGCGTTGAGCTGGATCATTGGATCCGGCGCAGGGTGCGAATGGCCTATTGGCGACAGTGGCGCAAGCCACGCACTAAAGTAAGAAACTTAATGCGGCTGGGTGTTCATGTACAGGCTGCAGTTGCATGCGGTATTACCAGCAAAGGCCCATGGCGCAGCTCTAAAACTCCGGGAATTAATCAGGCATTATCAAATGCTTACTTAAAATCTCAGGGTCTGTACGCATTGCGCGATGGTTGGATTAAGCTTCACCACTCTTAGTGAAACGCCCTGTGCGGAGCCGCATGCAGGGTGTTGTGGGGGCTGAGGGCTAGAAACCCTCGGCTACCCGATTAGACGGCAAACTCGAGCCAATACTTGTGCAGGCCAACAATATTAGACGAGCACAGCATGGGCATTGCCGCTTTGATCTTCTCCAGTGACCAATTCCACCACTCCATCTCCAGAAGCAATGAAATTTCCTCATCGGTGAAGCGTTTCTTAATCTTCTTAGCGGGATTGCCGCCAACGATAGCGTAAGGCTCCACATCTTTTGTCACCAACGAGCGGCTGCCTATCACCGCACCGTGCCCGATCTTGATTCCGGGCATGACCATTGCCTCAGAGCCGATCCAAACGTCATTGCCAATGACAGTATTACCTGCTTTTTGGAAGGCATCGAGTGCGCTTGAGAATGCAGGTTCTTCCTGCATATAAAAGAACGGGAAAGATGATGCCCAGTCGTACCGATGCCCCTGATTGCCAGCCATGATAAAGGAAGCCCCACTCCCGATAGAGCAGAAACTACCGATGATCAACTTATCAACGTCATCACGGTCCGGAAACAGATACCGTGCGCAGTCATCGAATGAGTGCCCATGATAGTAGCCAGAGTAATAGCTGTACCGCCCAACTTTGATATTGGGGTTCTTCACTTGCTCAGAAAGCAGCTTGCCTTTGAAGGGGCTATCAAAGTAGTTGGTCATAAGAGATCCCGCGGTCTGTGACTTTGCCGTCTAACGTTTGACATGAGGGGCGGCCAAGGGCGCCAGCCCTTGGACGTCCCCCTCGATGGAAGGGTTAGGCATCACTGCGTGTTCGCTCGAATGCCTGGCGTGTTTGAACCATGTACACGGCTGGACCATCTGGGGTGGTTACGGTACCTTGCCTCTCAAACCCCGCTTTCTCGTAGCATCGGATCGCTCGCAAGTTGCTCGGCGACGGGTCCGTTTGGATCTTGGTGACCTCGGGATCATTGAACAGCAACTCAACCAGAGCTCGAACCAGCTTGGTTCCCAAGCCTTTGCCCAGTTGTGATGCATTCGCCAGTGACTGGTCTATTCCGCGTACTCCTGGATCGGTTTCTTCTTCCCACCATCCGTCCCCGCTTCCAAGAGCAACGTACGACTGGGCATACCCAATCGGCTCTCCATTCAGCATTGCAATGTATGGAGTGACGGACTCTTGCGCTAAAACGCTTGGCAAGTACTGTTCCTGTACGTCAGCAAGTGTCGGGCGTGCTTCTTCTCCGCCCCACCACTCGACGATATGAGATCGATTTAGCCACTCATAGAGCATCGCAAGGTCATGCTCAGTCATGAGGCGCAGTGTGACGGAATCGTTGCTGTTGGTCACGATGCTGTACTTTGTGATGCCTAACGTTTGACGTGAGGGGCCGCCGTAGCGGCGAAGCCGCGAAGGGAACCCGCAAGCGCAGCTTGTGGGCGGTCCCTCTCGACGGAATGGTTAGATGCGACCGTTTTAGTGAACACTTGCCTTAGATAGCAAGTTGAGCACAGCAACGCCGCTGATAATGAAGCCGACACCAACAAATCCCCACATATCTAGTTTTTGACCATGCAAAACCCATGCAATCGCAGTGACCAAGACGATCCCGAGGCCCGACCAAACTGCGTAGGCGATTCCAACAGGAATCGATTTGAGTGTCAGCGACAGGAAATAAAAAGCAGCAGCGTATCCCGCTACGACGATAAAAGACGGTACTAACCTAGTAAAGCCCTCACTAGACTTGAGCGCAGAGGTTGCAATGACCTCAAAAATAATGGACGTAGCCAGAAATAACCAATTTTTCAAAATATTTATCCATGGAGTTCCGCGAATAAATTTTAGGTTCGATTTAAGAAAAAAAACAGTCTTGTTGCTGGCCGAAATTTGTGCGCACAGCAAAGCATCTAACGCCGAGTTCAGCGGCAGTTTTTAAGTTGTGGTTTTATGGAATATTTTTGCGAAGCAAAACCATAAAACCGCGACTTAAAAACTGTCCAGTGCGCGCAGCGCACGATGCTGCAACGACTTGTTAGAAATTTAGTTGCTTAGTTTTGATGGTTTTTTACTTTCGTTTAACCCTTTAACCGCCTGCTCTAATGTAAGTTTCAAGAGTGATGCGTCTCCAGCTTCACTGTGACTTGGAACAACCAGTTTTGCCTTACCATATTTGGATATTAATAATTTAGCGGACTTTGGCCAAGCTTCTAAATTTGCGTCACCCAAATTACCTAGACCGTACGGTTTAATAAAACAACCACCGAATAATATTTTCCTTTCAGGCAGCCAAACTACTAGGTTATCTGGAGTGTGTCCTGGGCCTGGATAAAAAACTTCAATTTTATTTTTAACTAGCCAATAGTTAACCCCGCCAAATGAATTTTTAGCTTGAACCTTACCGTCTTTTTTAAGCAGCTCATTAGTTAATTCAGACGCATACGTGGGGATGGATTGAGAATTAAGCCACTCTATTCCGCCCGTGCTGTCACTATGAAAATGAGAGGAAATACTGCCTTTTATTTTATAGCCACGTTCCACAAACCAAGTGACTAACTTTTCAGTATCTTTAGCCGTAAATGGAGTGTCAATTAGATAAGCTTCAGCATCTACAAGAACAACCAAACCATGTTTAGGAACAACGCCCCACCCGTTAACTTCTTCAAACGAAGTATGAACATAAACGCCTTCATCAAGTTTTTCAATTTTTAAATCTGGCAAAGGCTCTGCTGCGGTAGCAATGCTACAAAACAAAAATATAAAGAATACAGATAACTTGCTCATACTTTCCCTTTTCTAACTTTGTTTTAGGGCGACTGCCCTGCTGCGTAACATCGTTGCTGCTCCATAACATCAAACATCGACCCACGGCGTAACGCGCTTGCTGCTTGGATGCCCGAGGCATAGACTGTACAAAAAAACAGTCATAACAAGCCATGAAAACCGCCACTGCGCCGTTACCACCGCTGCGTTCGGTCAAGGTTCTGGACCAGTTGCGTGAGCGCATACGCTACTTGCATTACAGCTTACCAACCGAACAGGCTTATGTCAACTGGGTTCGTGCCTTCATCCGTTTCCACGGTGTGCGTCACCCGGCAACCTTGGGCAGCAGCGAAGTCGAGGCATTTCTGTCCTGGCTGGCGAACGAGCGCAAGGTTTCGGTCTCCACGCATCGTCAGGCATTGGCGGCCTTGCTGTTCTTCTACGGCAAGGTGCTGTGCACGGATCTGCCCTGGCTTCAGGAGATCGGAAGACCTCGGCCGTCGCGGCGCTTGCCGGTGGTGCTGACCCCGGATGAAGTGGTTCGCATCCTCGGTTTTCTGGAAGGCGAGCATCGTTTGTTCGCCCAGCTTCTGTATGGAACGGGCATGCGGATCAGTGAGGGTTTGCAACTGCGGGTCAAGGATCTGGATTTCGATCACGGCACGATCATCGTGCGGGAGGGCAAGGGCTCCAAGGATCGGGCCTTGATGTTACCCGAGAGCTTGGCACCCAGCCTGCGCGAGCAGCTGTCGCGTGCACGGGCATGGTGGCTGAAGGACCAGGCCGAGGGCCGCAGCGGCGTTGCGCTTCCCGACGCCCTTGAGCGGAAGTATCCGCGCGCCGGGCATTCCTGGCCGTGGTTCTGGGTTTTTGCGCAGCACACGCATTCGACCGATCCACGGAGCGGTGTCGTGCGTCGCCATCACATGTATGACCAGACCTTTCAGCGCGCCTTCAAACGTGCCGTAGAACAAGCAGGCATCACGAAGCCCGCCACACCGCACACCCTCCGCCACTCGTTCGCGACGGCCTTGCTCCGCAGCGGTTACGACATTCGAACCGTGCAGGATCTGCTCGGCCATTCCGACGTCTCTACGACGATGATTTACACGCATGTGCTGAAAGTTGGCGGTGCCGGAGTGCGCTCACCGCTTGATGCGCTGCCGCCCCTCACTAGTGAGAGGTAGGGCAGCGCAAGTCAATCCTGGCGGATTCACTACCCCTGCGCGAAGGCCATCGGTGCCGCATCGAACGGCCGGTTGCGGAAAGTCCTCCCTGCGTCCGCTGATGGCCGGCAGCAGCCCGTCGTTGCCTGATGGATCCAACCCCTCCGCTGCTATAGTGCAGTCGGCTTCTGACGTTCAGTGCAGCCGTCTTCTGAAAACGACACCATGTGCAAACGATGTCAGAATAGAGTTAAATTTCCTATTGATTGACATATTCCGTCAAAGGTAATAGATTTCATCCTGACACTTTTGCCTTTGGAGGCATCTTGCAAGGTCAACGCATCGGCTATGTCCGCGTCAGCAGCTTCGACCAGAACCCGGAACGGCAATTGGAGGGTGTTCAGGTGGCGCGGGTGTTCACCGACAAGGCTTCTGGCAAGGACACCCAGCGTCCCGAGCTGGAAAGGCTGCTGGCCTTCGTCCGCGAGGGCGACACCGTGGTGGTGCATAGCATGGACAGGCTGGCACGCAACCTTGATGACCTGCGCCGCATCGTCCAAGGGCTGACACAACGGGGCGTGCGCATGGAGTTCGTCAAAGAAGGGCTGAAGTTCACCGGCGAGGACTCACCGATGGCCAATCTGATGCTGTCGGTCATGGGAGCCTTCGCTGAGTTCGAGCGCGCCCTGATCCGCGAACGTCAGCGCGAGGGAATCGTGCTGGCCAAGCAGCGCGGTGCCTACCGGGGACGAAAGAAATCGCTGAACAGCGAACAAATTGCCGAGTTGAAACGGCGAGTTGCGGCAGGCGACCAAAAAACCTTGGTGGCCCGTGACTTCGGCATCAGCCGCGAAACCTTGTACCAGTACCTGCGGGAAGACTGACCATGCCACGCCGCTCAATCCTGTCCGCCACCGAGCGCGAAAGCCTGCTGGCACTGCCAGATGCCAAAGACGAACTGATACGGCACTACACGTTCAACGAAACCGACCTGTCGGTGATCCGTCAGCGTCGCGGCGCCGCGAATCGATTGGGCTTCGCTGTGCAGCTTTGCTACTTGCGATTCCCTGGCACCTTTTTGGGCGTCGATGAGCCTCCGTTTCCGCCCCTGTTGCGCATGGTGGCCGCGCAACTCAAGATGCCAGTGGAAAGTTGGAGCGAGTACGGCCAGCGCGAACAGACACGGCGGGAGCACTTGGTCGAGCTGCAAACGGTTTTTGGGTTCAAGCCCTTCACCATGAGCCACTATCGGCAAGCCGTGCATACATTGACCGAGCTGGCCTTGCAGACCGACAAAGGCATCGTGCTGGCGAGCGCACTTGTCGAGAATCTGCGGCGGCAGAGCATTATCCTGCCCGCCATGAATGCCATCGAGCGCGCAAGCGCCGAGGCCATCACCCGTGCCAACCGACGCATTTACGCGGCGCTGACCGATTCTTTGTTATCACCCCACCGTCAGCGCCTGGACGAACTTCTCAAGCGCAAGGACGGCAGTAAAGTGACGTGGCTGGCATGGCTGCGCCAGTCGCCTGCCAAACCGAACTCTCGCCACATGCTCGAACATATTGAGCGCCTGAAATCCTGGCAAGCACTTGATCTGCCCGCAGGCATCGAGCGGCAGGTTCACCAGAACCGCCTGCTCAAAATCGCTCGTGAAGGTGGCCAGATGACGCCTGCTGATCTGGCAAAGTTCGAGGTGCAACGACGCTATGCCACGCTGGTAGCGCTGGCCATCGAAGGCATGGCCACCGTCACCGATGAAATCATCGACCTTCACGATCGCATCATCGGCAAGCTGTTCAACGCGGCCAAGAACAAGCATCAGCAGCAGTTCCAGGCTTCCGGCAAGGCGATCAACGACAAGGTGCGGATGTATGGGCGCATCGGTCAAGCGTTGATTGAGGCCAAGCAAAGCGGCAGCGATCCGTTCGCCGCCATCGAGGCCGTTATGCCCTGGGACACCTTCGCCGCCAGCGTCACCGAAGCGCAAACATTGGCGCGGCCTGCCGACTTTGATTTCCTGCACCACATCGGTGAAAGCTATGCCACGCTACGCCGCTACGCGCCGCAGTTCCTGGGCGTGCTCAAATTGCGGGCTGCGCCCGCCGCCAAGGGTGTGCTCGATGCCATCGACATGCTGCGCGGCATGAACAGCGACAGCGCGCGCAAGGTGCCCGCCGATGCGCCAACCGCATTCATCAAGCCGCGCTGGGCAAAGCTGGTTCTGACCGACGACGGCATCGACCGGCGTTACTACGAGTTATGCGCCCTGTCGGAGCTGAAGAACGCGCTGCGCTCCGGTGATGTCTGGGTGCAGGGTTCTCGCCAGTTCAAGGACTTCGACGAATACCTGGTGCCGGTCGAGAAGTTCGCCACTTTGAAGCTGGCCAGCGAATTGCCGCTGGCAGTGGCCACCGACTGCGACCAATACCTGCATGACCGGTTGGAATTGTTGGAGGCGCAACTCGCCACAGTCAACCGCATGGCTGCGGCCAACGACTTACCGGATGCCATCATCACCACCGCGTCAGGCCTGAAGATCACGCCGCTGGACGCGGCAGTACCAGACGCCGCGCAAGCCATGATCGACCAGACAGCTATGCTGCTGCCGCACCTCAAAATCACCGAGTTGCTGATGGAGGTCGATGAATGGACGGGCTTCACCCGCCACTTCACACACCTGAAGACCAGCGACACGGCCAAGGACAAAACCTTGCTGTTGACGACGATCCTGGCCGACGCGATCAACCTGGGTCTGACCAAAATGGCCGAGTCCTGCCCTGGCACCACCTACGCCAAGCTGTCTTGGCTGCAAGCCTGGCACATCCGCGATGAAACCTATTCGACGGCGCTGGCCGAGCTGGTGAATGCGCAGTTTCGGCAACCCTTCGCCGGCAACTGGGGTGACGGCACCACGTCATCGTCGGACGGCCAGAACTTCAGAACCGGCAGCAAAGCAGAAAGCACTGGTCATATCAACCCGAAGTATGGAAGCAGTCCAGGACGGACTTTCTACACCCATATCTCCGACCAGTACGCGCCCTTCAGTGCCAAGGTGGTCAACGTGGGCATTCGTGATTCAACTTACGTGCTTGATGGCCTGCTGTACCACGAGTCGGACTTGCGCATCGAGGAACACTACACCGACACGGCAGGCTTCACCGATCACGTGTTTGGCTTGATGCATTTGCTGGGATTTCGCTTCGCGCCGCGTATCCGTGACTTGGGCGAAACCAAGCTATTCATCCCCAAGGGCGATGCCGCCTATGACGCGCTCAAGCCGATGATTAGCAGCGACAGGCTGAACATCAAGCAAATACGCGCCCATTGGGATGAAATTCTGCGGCTGGCCACCTCCATCAAGCAAGGCACGGTAACGGCTTCGCTGATGCTGCGCAAACTCGGCAGCTACCCGCGCCAGAACGGCTTGGCCGTGGCGTTGCGCGAGCTGGGGCGCATCGAGCGCACGCTGTTCATTTTGGATTGGCTGCAAAGCGTGGAGCTGCGCCGCCGCGTCCATGCGGGGCTGAATAAGGGCGAGGCGCGCAACGCGCTGGCCAGGGCGGTCTTCTTCTACCGATTGGGTGAAATCCGCGACCGCAGTTTTGAGCAGCAGCGCTACCGGGCCAGCGGCCTCAATCTGGTGACGGCGGCCATCGTGTTGTGGAACACGGTATATCTGGAGCGTGCCACCAGTGCTTTGCGTGGCAACGGCACGGCGCTGGACGACACATTGTTGCAATATCTGTCGCCGCTGGGGTGGGAGCACATCAACCTGACCGGCGATTACCTATGGCGCAGCAGCGCCAAGGTCGGTGCGGGGAAGTTTAGGCCATTGCGACCGCTGCCACCGGCTTAGCGTGCTTTATTTAATGAGATGGTCACTCCCTCCTTCCCAGTACTATGCTGAGGACAGGCTTTCATTCGGAGAACCATCATGGAAAACATTGCGCTTATTGGTATCGATCTGGGTAAGAACTCTTTCCATATTCATTGTCAGGATCATCGTGGGAAGGCCGTTTACCGTAAAAAATTCACCCGACCAAAGCTAATCGAATTTCTGGCGACATGCCCGGCAACAAC
Source organism: Providencia huaxiensis (assembly GCF_002843235.3). NCBI lineage: Bacteria > Pseudomonadati > Pseudomonadota > Gammaproteobacteria > Enterobacterales > Morganellaceae > Providencia > Providencia huaxiensis. The sequence goes on along the minus strand of NZ_CP031121.1, from coordinate 1,071 downwards.
CATCGCGATGGAAGCCTGTGGCGGTTCTCACTTTATGGCACGCAAGCTGGCAGAGTTAGGGCATTTTCCAAAGCTGATATCACCGCAATTTGTCCGCCCATTCGTTAAAAGCAACAAAAATGACTTCGTTGATGCTGAAGCTATCTGTGAAGCAGCATCACGTCCATCTATGCGTTTCGTGCAGCCCAGAACCGAATCTCAGCAGGCAATGCGAGCTCTGCATCGTGTCCGTGAATCCCTGGTTCAGGATAAGGTGAAAACAACTAATCAGATGCATGCTTTTCTGCTGGAATTTGGTATCAGCGTTCCGCGAGGTGCTGCCGTTATTAGTCGACTGAGTACCCTTCTTGAGGACAGTAGTTTGCCTCTTTATCTCAGCCAGTTACTGCTGAAATTACAACAGCATTATCACTATCTTGTTGAGCAGATTAAAGATCTGGAATCTCAGTTGAAACGAAAGTTGGACGAAGATGAGGTTGGACAGCGCTTGCTGAGTATTCCCTGCGTTGGAACGCTGACTGCCAGTACTATTTCAACTGAGATTGGCGACGGGAAGCAGTACGCCAGCAGCCGTGACTTTGCGGCGGCAACAGGGCTGGTACCCCGACAGTACAGCACGGGAGGTCGGACGACATTGTTAGGGATTAGCAAGCGGGGCAACAAAAAGATCCGAACTTTGTTGGTTCAGTGTGCCAGGGTATTCATACAAAAACTGGAACACCAGTCTGGCAAGTTGGCCGACTGGGTCAGGGAGTTGTTGTGTCGGAAAAGCAACTTTGTCGTCACCTGTGCTCTGGCAAACAAGCTGGCCAGAATAGCCTGGGCACTGACGGCGCGACAGCAAACTTACGAAGCATAAAGGCAGAAATACACCAGTTTAAACAATCATTCATCTGGTTTTGCGAATACTGATATTGATGATACTAACGGCCCACCGGCCTGTTGAGGAACCTGTAAAACGGAAAGGCTCATTGAAGCCGTATATTTTCTGGAGGTTCATCAGGCGCGGAACTCATCGAGGCGCGGGAATAAAATCCCATTCAGACGCCGGATAGATTCAAGCAAGCCAAC
>NZ_CP031120.1 GCF_002843235.3 Providencia huaxiensis | reverse complement strand
ATGACCCAATAACCGATCATGGGGAAAAGCAAAGACAGAATGACGTTGTCGCTTCGCTCCATTTTGATTAGTACCACATTGGGGCATTAGGCTTTTTTTATCTAAAATTTAATCTATCCTTAACTAAGGACCATTTAATTACCTAAGAAATTAAAAATGAAAGAAAAAATAAAAAAATTTATCGAAAAAAAACCAAAAGTAACAACAGAGGAAATACTAAATCACTTGTATCACGACATTATGATCCAAAAAGCACAAGGGAGAAGCTGGTCTAGCATTATAGATGAAATCAGTTTTTCTGGGATTTATGTCAGTGAAGCTTCATTTTACAAGCATGTAGTAAATAAAAAAAACCTAATTTAGGAGTGATAATGGGTAATACGGAGTGTTTATCATCAATCGCAGGCAAGGAACTAAAAAAATTAAGAAGAGACGCAGGCTATACCCGAGGGCAATTTGCTAAGTTAATAAACAAATCAGAGCAGCAATTATTTAGATATGAGCGATGTGTAAATAAAATTGATATCGATACTCTAATAAATTCATTAATTATTTTAGATACAGATATAGCATTATTCTTTACAAGAATAACGAAAATTTATAACAAAGAAGAAGACTCTCTATGTAGAACCCCTGCAATCAATATTTGATTTAAATCTCGACGTGACATTAACCAGTTTTTTTTGCAAAAAAAAAAATAAAAACATAATAATCAGCGAGTTATATATGAATGATATAAATGAAAAATTAGGCTTATTCTTAAGAAATGAAAGAATCTTAAATTCGTTATCAGGAGCAGAATTAGCTGAAATACTAAATATTAGTCAACAACAGGTATCTCGGTATGAAAGGGGTCAGCACAATTTCACAGTAAAATTTTTAATTTTTTACTGCAAAGCACTGCACATATCACTCGATAAACTAATAACACATGTTTTTTTAAGTGAATCTGATATTGAATTTAACGCTATCTACACAACTAAATTTAGAGCTGTAGAGCAGGAAAACTCAATCAATAATAATAAATAAAAAAATGATATAGCCGACCAATTATGAAGTGCCATTAATCCCTTTTATGTTAAACGGGCGAGTTAGTTAGCGAAAACCGCCCGTTCACCCCCATTAAAGCCCCTCAAAACGATTTTAAGACACGATCACCCTATAAAACACCCAAATCTACGCTGAAAGTTTAGAACGGTTTTGCGAGCTTCTGAGTGCGTTTTTAACATCATGCAAACTGACAAGTAAAACGATGCGAAATCGCTGAAAGACACAAACTTGTTTTGGGGGCAAAGCCCCCCGTCAAGCGAAGCGTCTGACCACCACATTTTTGAGCGACCAAATACAGGGCGAAAAAAGGGGGTGGTCAGACGAACGCAGTGAGTTTGACGGGCTTGGGTGAATGGCTTTTTTCGCAGGCGTCCAGCCGAAGAAAATAGCCAGAGGGCGGAGCCTTATGTCATTCATTTTCGTCCAGAAAATGAGTGGCATTGATACTGAAAGTATCATAGATGTAGGTTGGTAAAAGGATGATTTCATCCGTTATTTTACCCGTTATTCTATCCGTTATACCTAAATCGGATAAAATAACGGACAGAATAATGGATAGAATAACGGATAGATTAATGGGTAAGAAATGACACAACGTCATCTTGTGTCTATCTCTTATTCTGTATCTTATTCTCTGTATTATTCTGTGTATTAGAGAGAAATTAGATAGAATAAGATACGGAATAATACACAGGATAATAAACAAACATGACATTAACCTGCCTTTTCCTCGAGCTGTTTTAGCATCGAAACATCACCTAATAACCGTTGATTTTTACCTGTGAAAAAGATGATCGGGCTGACATTGTTCGGGAGTTCCGCACTCTATTGCCCAGCGGATCAACTCCGAAAAGGTCAATCCGTTCGGTTTCCAGTGTTTTTTATGCCGTGACGCTAACGCCTTAAATTTTTCACGCCCTCGATTGTATTTTTCTGCCCCGATCACCGGATCTTCACAACGAACCCCTTGAACCGGTCGCTTATCAAATGACAATTCCCATAATTTTATTTCTTCGATGTATTCGTAATCTGCCGGTGATGCCAAACGAAATAATTGAGACATAGTGATCCCCTCCGATGATGTGTGAACGGAGATATTATAAGGCTTTCGGGAAATTCCGCTTCCTCGACGTGAAACAAGTTCACGCCTTGCGGCGAGCGTTGCGAATTGAATTTACAGAAGTTATTAGGCTTCAGATGTAACAAAGCCCCGTGACAGCATCACAGGGCTCTGGTACTCTAAATCTTGTGCATTCATTGCTCAGATTTCGAAGTCGCATTCCAATCTTAGCAATGGGAAGCTAGCTTGTCACTACTTCCTTAAAACCATTCAACGACATTAACTCAAATGCACCACTTGATTGACTCGGACTTAGCCCGGTCTCCGAAAGGATAAACAGGCAAATTGTGGTAGTAAAACGTACCGGAAAACGAAATTCCGGCTCTGCCTCCGAATCACGCTGCGGTATCGAAAGATTACAGTGCGTACCTGATAAGAGCACCAATCAACGGACTAGGGATTTCTTGGATTGCGAAGTGTTGAAAGAAGCCCAACCTAACCAGACTTAGCGAGATTAAAGAGCTAAGAAGCC
>NZ_CP031119.1 GCF_002843235.3 Providencia huaxiensis | reverse complement strand
TGATTGCCTCCTTTGCAGGCAGTTGGTGGTTAGGCGCTGGCGGGGTCACTACCCCCGCCCTGCGCCGCTCTGAGTTCTTCCAGGCACTCGCGCAGCGCCTCGTATTCGTCGTCGGTCAGCCAGAACTTGCGCTGACGCATCCCTTTGGCCTTCATGCGCTCGGCATATCGCGCTTGGCGTACAGCGTCAGGGCTGGCCAGCAGGTCGCCGGTCTGCTTGTCCTTTTGGTCTTTCATATCAGTCACCGAGAAACTTGCCGGGGCCGAAAGGCTTGTCTTCGCGGAACAAGGACAAGGTGCAGCCGTCAAGGTTAAGGCTGGCCATATCAGCGACTGAAAAGCGGCCAGCCTCGGCCTTGTTTGACGTATAACCAAAGCCACCGGGCAACCAATAGCCCTTGTCACTTTTGATCAGGTAGACCGACCCTGAAGCGCTTTTTTCGTATTCCATAAAACCCCCTTCTGTGCGTGAGTACTCATAGTATAACAGGCGTGAGTACCAACGCAAGCACTACATGCTGAAATCTGGCCCGCCCCTGTCCATGCCTCGCTGGCGGGGTGCCGGTGCCCGTGCCAGCTCGGCCCGCGCAAGCTGGACGCTGGGCAGACCCATGACCTTGCTGACGGTGCGCTCGATGTAATCCGCTTCGTGGCCGGGCTTGCGCTCTGCCAGCGCTGGGCTGGCCTCGGCCATGGCCTTGCCGATTTCCTCGGCACTGCGGCCCCGGCTGGCCAGCTTCTGCGCGGCGATAAAGTCGCACTTGCTGAGGTCATCACCGAAGCGCTTGACCAGCCCGGCCATCTCGCTGCGGTACTCGTCCAGCGCCGTGCGCCGGTGGCGGCTAAGCTGCCGCTCGGGCAGTTCGAGGCTGGCCAGCCTGCGGGCCTTCTCCTGCTGCCGCTGGGCCTGCTCGATCTGCTGGCCAGCCTGCTGCACCAGCGCCGGGCCAGCGGTGGCGGTCTTGCCCTTGGATTCACGCAGCAGCACCCACGGCTGATAACCGGCGCGGGTGGTGTGCTTGTCCTTGCGGTTGGTGAAGCCCGCCAAGCGGCCATAGTGGCGGCTGTCAGCGCTGGCCGGGTCGGCGTCGTACTCGCTGGCCAGCGTCCGGGCAATCTGCCCCCGAAGTTCACCGCCTGCGGCGTCGGCCACCTTGACCCATGCCTGATAGTTCTTCGGGCTGGTTTCCACTACCAGGGCAGGCTCCCGGCCCTCGGCTTTCATGTCATCCAGGTCAAACTCGCTGAGGTCGTCCACCAGCACCAGACCATGCCGCTCCTGCTCGGCGGGCCTGATATACACGTCATTGCCCTGGGCATTCATCCGCTTGAGCCATGGCGTGTTCTGGAGCACTTCGGCGGCTGACCATTCCCGGTTCATCATCTGGCCGGTGGTGGCGTCCCTGACGCCGATATCGAAGCGCTCACAGCCCATGGCCTTGAGCTGTCGGCCTATGGCCTGCAAAGTCCTGTCGTTCTTCATCGGGCCACCAAGCGCAGCCAGATCGAGCCGTCCTCGGTTGTCAGTGGCGTCAGGTCGAGCAAGAGCAACGATGCGATCAGCAGCACCACCGTAGGCATCATGGAAGCCAGCATCACGGTTAGCCATAGCTTCCAGTGCCACCCCCGCGACGCGCTCCGGGCGCTCTGCGCGGCGCTGCTCACCTCGGCGGCTACCTCCCGCAACTCTTTGGCCAGCTCCACCCATGCCGCCCCTGTCTGGCGCTGGGCTTTCAGCCACTCCGCCGCCTGCGCCTCGCTGGCCTGCTGGGTCTGGCTCATGACCTGCCGGGCTTCGTCGGCCAGTGTCGCCATGCTCTGGGCCAGCGGTTCGATCTGCTCCGCTAACTCGTTGATGCCTCTGGATTTCTTCACTCTGTCGATTGCGTTCATGGTCTATTGCCTCCCGGTATTCCTGTAAGTCGATGATCTGGGCGTTGGCGGTGTCGATGTTCAGGGCCACGTCTGCCCGGTCGGTGCGGATGCCCCGGCCTTCCATCTCCACCACGTTCGGCCCCAGGTGAACACCGGGCAGGCGCTCGATGCCCTGCGCCTCAAGTGTTCTGTGGTCAATGCGGGCGTCGTGGCCAGCCCGCTCTAATGCCCGGTTGGCATGGTCGGCCCATGCCTCGCGGGTCTGCTCAAGCCATGCCTTGGGCTTGAGCGCTTCGGTCTTCTGTGCCCCGCCCTTCTCCGGGGTCTTGCCGTTGTACCGCTTGAACCACTGAGCGGCGGGCCGCTCGATGCCGTCATTGATCCGCTCGGAGATCATCAGGTGGCAGTGCGGGTTCTCGCCGCCACCGGCATGGATGGCCAGCGTATACGGCAGGCGCTCGGCACCGGTCAGGTGCTGGGCGAACTCGGACGCCAGCGCCTTCTGCTGGTCGAGGGTCAGCTCGACCGGCAGGGCAAATTCGACCTCCTTGAACAGCCGCCCATTGGCGCGTTCATACAGGTCGGCAGCATCCCAGTAGTCGGCGGGCCGCTCGACGAACTCCGGCATGTGCCCGGATTCGGCGTGCAAGACTTCATCCATGTCGCGGGCATACTTGCCTTCGCGCTGGATGTAGTCGGCCTTGGCCCTGGCCGATTGGCCGCCCGACCTGCTGCCGGTTTTCGCCGTAAGGTGATAAATCGCCATGCTGCCTCGCTGTTGCTTTTGCTTTTCGGCTCCATGCAATGGCCCTCGGAGAGCGCACCGCCCGAAGGGTGGCCGTTAGGCCAGTTTCTCGAAGAGAAACCGGTAAGTGCGCCCTCCCCTACAAAGTAGGGTCGGGATTGCCGCCGCTGTGCCTCCATGATAGCCTACGAGACAGCACATTAACAATGGGGTGTCAAGATGGTTAAGGGGAGCAACAAGGCGGCGGATCGGCTGGCCAAGCTCGAAGAACAACGAGCGCGAATCAATGCCGAAATTCAGCGGGTGCGGGCAAGGGAACAGCAGCAAGAGCGCAAGAACGAAACAAGGCGCAAGGTGCTGGTGGGGGCCATGATTTTGGCCAAGGTGAACAGCAGCGAGTGGCCGGAGGATCGGCTCATGGCGGCAATGGATGCGTACCTTGAACGCGACCACGACCGCGCCTTGTTCGGTCTGCCGCCACGCCAGAAGGATGAGCCGGGCTGAATGATCGACCGAGACAGGCCCTGCGGGGCTGCACACGCGCCCCCACCCTTCGGGTAGGGGGAAAGGCCGCTAAAGCGGCTAAAAGCGCTCCAGCGTATTTCTGCGGGGTTTGGTGTGGGGTTTAGCGGGCTTTGCCCGCCTTTCCCCCTGCCGCGCAGCGGTGGGGCGGTGTGTAGCCTAGCGCAGCGAATAGACCAGCTATCCGGCCTCTGGCCGGGCATATTGGGCAAGGGCAGCAGCGCCCCACAAGGGCGCTGATAACCGCGCCTAGTGGATTATTCTTAGATAATCATGGATGGATTTTTCCAACACCCCGCCAGCCCCCGCCCCTGCTGGGTTTGCAGGTTTGGGGGCGTGACAGTTATTGCAGGGGTTCGTGACAGTTATTGCAGGGGGGCGTGACAGTTATTGCAGGGGTTCGTGACAGTTAGTACGGGAGTGACGGGCACTGGCTGGCAATGTCTAGCAACGGCAGGCATTTCGGCTGAGGGTAAAAGAACTTTCCGCTAAGCGATAGACTGTATGTAAACACAGTATTGCAAGGACGCGGAACATGCCTCATGTGGCGGCCAGGACGGCCAGCCGGGATCGGGATACTGGTCGTTACCAGAGCCACCGACCCGAGCAAACCCTTCTCTATCAGATCGTTGACGAGTATTACCCGGCATTCGCTGCGCTTATGGCAGAGCAGGGAAAGGAATTGCCGGGCTATGTGCAACGGGAATTTGAAGAATTTCTCCAATGCGGGCGGCTGGAGCATGGCTTTCTACGGGTTCGCTGCGATTTAGCTGCCGCTATAAAGGAAGATTGAAAGAACACCTCTCATCTTATGATGCTGAGGTGCTTAGTACCCGCCAAGTTGCCTTAGTTATAAGAAGCGAAAATTTCTCTACCTATTTTGGCAATAGCTTTATTTCTCTCGTCAAACGAAGCTTCAGTCTGGGTGAGATATATCGCAACAATTAATGGCTGCTGTTCATTTGACCAAATCGCAGCGGTGATTCCCCTAGACCCAAAACCACCAGCACCCGACCTATCAGCAATTGACCACCCCTCTGGTAGCACTGAACGCAACAAGCTATCGGACACCTTGTTGCCAGCCATCCATTCAATTAATTGTTCTTTAGAGCCACTTGAGAGTTTCTCGCCATAAAGCAGTTTCCCGAGGCTTTTTACAATCGCGTTAGGTGTTGTTGTATCACGCTCATCCCCGCTTCGCGCTTCATTTAAATGAGGCTCTATACGATCCAGTCGCGTTACTTCATCACCGAGTTCTTTCATGAACAAGGTCAATTCAGATGGGCCACTAATACCGTCCAGTACTATATTAGCCGCTGTGTTGTCACTCATAACCAGTGCAGCCGTGCAAGCCTGCTTGAGGGAAAAGCTCTCTCCAACAAGCTTTTCTGTTATCGGCGACCAAGTAATAAGGTCTTGTTCCTCAATCTTCACAGATCGATCAATCGACAGCTTCGCCGTTTCAACATCGTGGAGCAATTTCGCACATGCAAGAGGTTTAAAGGTGCTCATCAACGGAAAACGTGAATCGCCGTTGTAATGCCAAAGGTAACCATCAGAAACGCTGTAGATTGAGACTCCTACTTTAGCACCCAGGTTTTGCTCTACCTCTTTGATGCTGTTGACTATCAGGTCTGGAGAAGAGTTGGCAGGAATGCTGAGGGTTAAGCTGCTTAACAGCGATACAAAAACAACAAATTTGGAGTACATACGATAGTTTTTTCCTAGATATAAAGAAAGGTGTTTCCTGCTCGCGATGATACATCAAAACGAATATCGATTAAAGAATTAGCGTCTGTTATGGGTCGCGACCTGCGGTTTAAAGCAGCTTCGAGTGAAAGAGAATTGCGTCTGCTTTACCAGTTTGTTTAAAAACTCTCACGGTTCGGAGTGGGCCAGCGCTTATCGAGGCCACCGAAGTTGTTCCGTCTCGCCTGAGTCGGACAAGGCCATTTATATTATTTAGTTAACTAGCCTAACTCAACTTTGCTCGGATGAGCGCTAAGGCAACCAATTAGGGGATCCCAGCGGGGATCAGTGAAAAAACTCGACCGAGTGATAGTTGTCAACGCCGTAAAAGTAGGTATGAACGAGATTTATCTTACTATCTTATTATTTTTTCGTTATTTATTAATAGATTTCAGAACATTGACAAAAAAGAGCAATATGGGAAAAGCGCTGGCATAGGCTTGCGTCGCGGGTTGATAACTGTCGAGCGAGACGGGAATGCCATCTGCCTTGAGCGCGTCCAGCACCGGCGCGATACGCGCGATTTCTGTGTCGGACGAAACAGGCGCGGCGTCGGGATTGCTGGATGCCGGACCGAGGTCGATCACATCTGCCCCCTCGGCCATCAGCTTACGCGCCTGCGCAATGGCTGCGTCTGGCGCCAGATACCGGCCTCCATCGGAGAAACTGTCCGAGGTTATGTTGACGATGCCGAAAATGATGAGCGATTTATTCATGGGGGCTTCTATAATAATAATAATCGAGCATGAGTCTCATACGGATGCTCGGGTCGAAAGGGAATCCCCAGGCGAGTAACCTGTTTGCGGTGATCCATTAGCTGCAGGAGCAGAAGAGCATACATCTGGAAGCAAAGCCAGGAAAGCGGCCTATGGAGCTGTGCGGCAGCGCTCAGTAGGCAATTTTTCAAAATATTGTTAAGCCTTTTCTGAGCATGGTATTTTTCATGGTATTACCAATTAGCAGGAAAATAAGCCATTGAATATAAAAGATAAAAATGTCTTGTTTACAATAGAGTGGGGGGGGGTCAGCCTGCCGCCTTGGGCCGGGTGATGTCGTACTTGCCCGCCGCGAACTCGGTTACCGTCCAGCCCAGCGCGACCAGCTCCGGCAACGCCTCGCGCACCCGCTGGCGGCGCTTGCGCATGGTCGAACCACTGGCCTCTGACGGCCAGACATAGCCGCACAAGGTATCTATGGAAGCCTTGCCGGTTTTGCCGGGGTCGATCCAGCCACACAGCCGCTGGTGCAGCAGGCGGGCGGTTTCGCTGTCCAGCGCCCGCACCTCGTCCATGCTGATGCGCACATGCTGGCCGCCACCCATGACGGCCTGCGCGATCAAGGGGTTCAGGGCCACGTACAGGCGCCCGTCCGCCTCGTCGCTGGCGTACTCCGACAGCAGCCGAAACCCCTGCCGCTTGCGGCCATTCTGGGCGATGATGGATACCTTCCAAAGGCGCTCGATGCAGTCCTGTATGTGCTTGAGCGCCCCACCACTATCGACCTCTGCCCCGATTTCCTTTGCCAGCGCCCGATAGCTACCTTTGACCACCATGGCATCAGCGGTGACGGCCTCCCACTTGGGTTCCAGGAACAGCCGGAGCTGCCGTCCGCCTTCGGTCTTGGGTTCCGGGCCAAGCACTAGGCCATTAGGCCCAGCCATGGCCACCAGCCCTTGCAGGATGCGCAGATCATCAGCGCCCAGCGGCTCCGGGCCGCTGAACTCGATCCGCTTGCCGTCGCCGTAGTCATACGTCACGTCCAGCTTGCTGCGCTTGCGCTCGCCCCGCTTGAGGGCACGGAACAGGCCGGGGGCCAGACAGTGCGCCGGGTCGTGCCGGACGTGGCTGAGGCTGTGCTTGTTCTTAGGCTTCACCACGGGGCACCCCCTTGCTCTTGCGCTGCCTCTCCAGCACGGCGGGCTTGAGCACCCCGCCGTCATGCCGCCTGAACCACCGATCAGCGAACGGTGCGCCATAGTTGGCCTTGCTCACACCGAAGCGGACGAAGAACCGGCGCTGGTCGTCGTCCACACCCCATTCCTCGGCCTCGGCGCTGGTCATGCTCGACAGGTAGGACTGCCAGCGGATGTTATCGACCAGTACCGAGCTGCCCCGGCTGGCCTGCTGCTGGTCGCCTGCGCCCATCATGGCCGCGCCCTTGCTGGCATGGTGCAGGAACACGATAGAGCACCCGGTATCGGCGGCGATGGCCTCCATGCGACCGATGACCTGGGCCATGGGGCCGCTGGCGTTTTCTTCCTCGATGTGGAACCGGCGCAGCGTGTCCAGCACCATCAGGCGGCGGCCCTCGGCGGCGCGCTTGAGGCCGTCGAACCACTCCGGGGCCATGATGTTGGGCAGGCTGCCGATCAGCGGCTGGATCAGCAGGCCGTCAGCCACGGCTTGCCGTTCCTCGGCGCTGAGGTGCGCCCCAAGGGCGTGCAGGCGGTGATGAATGGCGGTGGGCGGGTCTTCGGCGGGCAGGTAGATCACCGGGCCGGTGGGCAGTTCGCCCACCTCCAGCAGATCCGGCCCGCCTGCAATCTGTGCGGCCAGTTGCAGGGCCAGCATGGATTTACCGGCACCACCGGGCGACACCAGCGCCCCGACCGTACCGGCCACCATGTTGGGCAAAACGTAGTCCAGCGGTGGCGGCGCTGCTGCGAACGCCTCCAGAATATTGATAGGCTTATGGGTAGCCAT
>NZ_CP031118.1 GCF_002843235.3 Providencia huaxiensis | reverse complement strand
AAATCAGTATCATTAGCTAACCTAGCAGCGCCATGTATCGTTATTTTTTTTCGTAAAGCCAAAAATACAACCACACAAAACAAAATAAAAATAACAAAAGGGATTGCCATTCCAACAAAGCCAGCAACAAAGTACCATCTATAGGCTTTGTTGCTACTGTATTGGCTGTAAGTATCAATAAAGGTATTCCAATGAACACTATCAAAGGTCACTGGTAAGCCAGCAGCCGTTAACAAGGCAATCCCTGATACATAGAAACTAGATACAAACGCTATAAAAAATAACGCACAAAAGAAAATAATTAATGGCTTTTTATTTTCCATAAATATCTATGACCTCACCGATTGTTACTATTCTATTCATACTATTAAAAGGAAAGTTACTCATTAGAGTAACTTTAGGTATAGATTTACCCTTTCTAGGATTTGTTTGTAACGATTTAAAGTTAAACATATAATCATTTAATATTTTTTTTTGAAATTTCATCTTTCGTTTCCTTTTTAACAGTAAATAACAAAGTAACCATTGCATTTAAAGCAAGTGACAACGTAGAAGCAGCCACACAAGAATCATCAATAGCATACCCAAAATAAAACAAAGCCAAAAAAACAGCTAAAGGCACAATAAAACCATTAAAAATCAATAAATCAATAATTGAAAACCTATCAAAAACACGGTCAACCAGCTTTAATTTAAAAACAAAAAAAGCAAAAAAAACAAAAATGAGAAAATAAATTATAGGCATAATCAAACCCCACTTAATAACTTCATTTTTTCGATTGGATCAAAATAAACTTCTGTAGGGTATGAATGATTCATAAAAACAATAATATCCAAACTTGTTTTAACTGTATAATTTATTAAATCCATATCAATTGTTAAACCAACGGGGGATTGTTTAATCAATGATTTTAAACGCTCAAAAGAGGCATAACAATTATTTGCATGAATTGTTGTGATACTTCCCTCATGCCCCGTATTTAAGGCTTCTAAGTAGCTCCATGCTTCATCCCCCCTTAATTCAGCTAAAAAGATATGATCAGGTTTCATACGCATAGCTGATTCAATCAAAGTACGAGGTTTAACTCCCCCCTCTTTATAAAATAAATGCACATGATTTCTATGTAACGGTAATGGCATTTCGTGAACATCTTCTATCGTTATAATTCTTCTATCTTTAGGAAATTCATCAGCAATTGTTTTACCGTAAGTTGTTTTCCCTGATCCAGTTCCGCCAACCACTAAGAAATTACACCTATTTTGAACCCCTAACCTAAAAAAATCCTCAAAGAGATCGGTATTATCTAAAGCCTTTTCATAAAGAGATAACATATCTTTTTGAGATTCAGACAATTCACCATCAAATTTTCTTGCTCTCTTTATTTTTTTAAATCGCCCCGACTCAACATAGTCTCTCAATGTAAATCGTTTTAATGACGGTTTACGGATTGTCATAGATATACAGCCAGCTTCACAGGCAGGAGGAATAATTATTTGACTACGTTCACCATCAGGCAGCACTAATGATTTGATTGGATTTTTTGCGTCTAATGACCCTGCATTATTGTAAGTTGTTAATGCAGTACCTAAATGTTGCAGATTTTCAAAGGTTGCATTAGGGGCTTTATGAAAAGTCCAACCGTTGTCCCCCTCAATCACAATCTCACAAGGTTTATTAATAATAACCTCACTGATACCATCTTGAGCTAAAAATTCACCTAAACCCGTTATATCAAGATAGTGTCTAACTGTTTTATCACTAACCATTGAATAAAATCCCTATACAATAATTAATCCCGACCCAAACCTTGAAAATATTTCAAGGTTTTCTCGGGATTGGTTATAAAATCATTCAGTTTTATATACAGATGAAAAATCAACGTTTCTAGGCACAATAACCGTTAAAATTTCACCCTGATTAACGTAAGCCGTAGGCGGTATGTTGATTGAGTTTTCAAGAGCCAATTCAGCCATGTTTGACGCTGTACTACGGGTATTATCAACCGTTACACCATCAGACTTATCGTTACTCGCATGACTGGCAGCAGCAGCAAGCGCATCATCAATGAATGAAAGCATGATCGCACCGCCAAAACGTTCCCAAAAATGAGAGTCAATCCATGCAGGTAAGCCAGAAGCACCTAACCCATCAGCACCTAAAGCATCAATTCTTACACTGATATTGCCGTCTTTGACCGTTGACCAGTTAACAAAAACACGCCCTATCCCCTGCTTAATGACTTTTGTTTGCTCACCTTGCAGTAATGCCCCTGAACGAATAAGAATACTTTTACCATCATCGGAATAGACATTTTTTGTGAGTTGACACATAACCACAGCAGGGTAATTTGTAACAATTTTTGTTTTTAAAACACATGGCATTGACGTGCCAGCCGAAAGCAAAAATTGACGGTTTTTAATAAATCCTACAGACCCATCAGCGAAATGTGCGCCTTTTAAAAAATCTCCCTCACTTCTTTTTCCGTCTCGTTCTTCTGCCATATCTTTAGTGTTTTGATTAGCATTGCTTTTATCAGGTGAAGCAATCGCATTTTGAGCGATCAGAATTTCACCTTGATTTTTTCGCATTTCTGGCGTGATCTCGTCTTTACCAGATTGTTTTTTATCAATAACACTATTTTCAGTAACAGGCGGTAAGATAACGCTGTTATCTTGTTTATCTTCTTTTGGTTCAACTTCTTTGTTGTTTATTTTTCCTTTTTCTTTATCTATGGCATCGGCTAGAGTTTCGTTGTTTCTTTCTTGCTTATCCATAAAATCAGTTAATGCACGATTTGACGCATCCGTCCGCTGATATTGAGCATTATCAGCATCAGAAAGCTCAACAGGGATTTCCTTTTGTTGTTTTGATTTAACAAAAGAATATAACGAAATACCCCCTATTATTGCGACCAACAAAAGAAACAAGGCTATTAACAGCAGCTTTTTCTTATTTTTACTTTGTTTACCTGACACTGACAGTTTATTTCTGTCACCTTGTAAACTTGTTTGCCCCCCCGTATGTTCTACGGGAGGTTGATTACTAGGCTTTTTCTTTTTATTAAATAATCCCATTATTTACGCTCCAATAACTTTTCACCGTTAGTTGTACCGTTATAATTGTAACCACGATTAATGTTATGATCCGTTTTCACTTCCATAACACTATTACCTAACCTCAAGACAAAGTTATTAGAAACCTCATGAACTACCATAACGTTTTTGTCCATGTGGTAATTAACAAGATTTTCTTTTCCATCAGGTAAAACACGATAAACCACAGGCAAATCACTTGCATTATTCCATTTAAAACAAGTAAATTCGCCATTATCCCATATCCCATTTGGTTTAATGTTTTGGCTACCTTTAACCTGATATGTGGTATTGATTTTGCCCCCATCAAAACAAGGTAGTTTTATTGTACTTTTCCCTAAAAATACAGTCTGTTTAACAGGCTCAGGGGCTTTAGGGTAAATGTATCTCATAATAAAAGTCGGTGTACCCGTTCCAGCACTGGTTAACTGAATCGCATACGTCCGTTTGTTTGTCACCAATGCAATATTGGTGTCGGGTTGTTCAGCAATAGGACGTAAAAAGATATTATTACCCCGAACGGAGACATTCCAAGCAAGCGGATCGCCTAACCCCATTCCTGTTTCATCACCACTCAAAAATTCGTCGGCTTCGAGTTGAATTAAGGTAGCCACACCAGACTTTACTTTTACAATGGTGACATTATTAGGGTTATAAGTAATTTCCTGAACTCGAACATCCGCCCCTGACGATTTAGGGATAGCGGCAGCATAAACCGCAGTAGAAAACATCAGGGATAAACTGATCGCTAAGGTAGTTTTTTTAATCATTTCACCACCTCAGCATCAACACGATAGGAAATAACATTTAAACCTAAAGGATTTAAAAGCCTTTCTTGTTCAGTCGTGATTTTTTTAGAAAAATCAAATTTTAATGTTGCAATCCACTTAGTTGGAATATAACCAACCGCAGCTTTTCCATCAGGCTCAGTAATCAGTTTAGTAAACCGTATTTGTGCCGTTGAATCATCCAAAAAGGTAATGCCGTTAACTTTAACAAGCATTTTCATTCTGTTACTTAAAACTTTAACAGGGGATTGATTACTAATCATATAATTTTTATACGCATCAAAAACGGCTTTATTTGATGTAGCTTCAACAAAATTATACATATCTTGTACTGTAAACCACTCATAGCCCTCTCTATTTTCGATAAAACGAGCAAGAAAGTAGCGTTGAACAGCTTCATTAACAGTATTACCTTTAACTTCATAAGGATTAACCTTATCAACATATCCTGTTGTGTTGTCTACCCTTAATAGAAAAGGCTCTACCGTTTTTAACGGTGTTAAACCGATTAATGCTCCTGCCAATAAAACGATAGTGACACCTTGAAAAATATTAATTTTAGTCAAAAAACCAATACGCTTTTGTTTCGACTCTATCACATCAGTTTCAAACACTTTTACCGCATCAAAGATTTGCTTTTCATTTTGGCTTTTCTTTTGCGGTTTTTCAGCATCAGCAATAGATTCCTGAAAATACTTTTCATTATCGTGAATTTGATTTTTCATTTATCACCTTGCCTGAATATCTTTTAAATTAGTGTTTAAATCTTGCCATTTACCCTCTGCTTTTGGAGCATCAGGAGGATTAGTTGTTGTACAACCAACCAAACAAAAACCCAACAATAAAATACTGATTAACTTTTTCATTTATGACCCCTTAACCTTACCGCCTTGACTCCATAATCTATCTCTTGCTTTAGATGCAGCATTACCCACAACATTTGCGGTTTTACCTGCACCTCTAGCTCCGAGTCCTAATGCTTGCATACCTCTACCTGCAAAACCATTTACAGCACCGACTAAACCATTTATACCAACACCACCAGTTAACTGACTAACTAAAACAGCAACCTGTTGTAAAAGAAAACAACCAATTGCAAAAGTAAGTCCGACCATAGCAATAACCCATAGGTTATTATCATCATTACCTTCAGTGGCATTTTCTAACATAAAAGCATTTAAATACTTTATCATCATACTAAACAAAATGGCATAGCTTATGTTTAAAAAAATGTAGTTTAAGCAAGAGCCAACCCAAGAGGTAAACATTTGCCGTGTTGATGGAAAAGCGGCAAACATGATAAAGATACCACCTAAAGAAAGCAAAATACCAACCATAACCATTGCCATAATCAGATAAGCAGAACTGTAAATGATAAAAGCCCCTGCTGTAATAAAAAGAATAATACATTTTATTGCAAACATAATAGCAACGCCTATTTTATCGAACATCCCAGCATCACCTATGTCTTTATATTCCTTTTTACCAAGCTCAATAACGCTATTTATCATACCATCTATCATCTGCCCTGTTGTTCCGCTATCCCCCCCGATTAACTGCCCTGCTAATTCCTGACCGCTTTTCATTACAAAAGGCACAACATTAGCCGTGTAGACGGCAGACCCCCCTAAAAAAGCGGTAATTACGGCTAGAACCATAAACTTAGTAATAAACTCATTAATAATAATTTGTTTATCACCGTAAATGATTTCCCAAACAGTAACCACATAATAAATAATAACCCCCGTAGTCCAAATAGGAAGAACTACGGTATAAAGAGTTTCAAAATTACTTGCTACCTGTTCAGTTATCGCATTTTCAAGCGTTTCAAACATACCAGCAACTAAATTGATAGCCATAAAAACCTCTACTATTTAAGATTAAACGACCCTTTTATTTCAGGCGTTTTCATTTCATTTTCCATGTATTTTCTTTGCAATTCATTTTCTTTTATTTGTTGTTCTTCCTTTTGTTTTTTAAGCTCATAATCAACCGCCTTTAAGGTTGTGTCCATTTTAAGATTTTCCATTTGTAAGGTATTTAGAATATCTTGTTTTTGTTGTGGTGTAGTTGCACTTTCAAAATCCCTTTGCAAGCGATCCATTTTTTTTGCTTGAGTAGTTAAATTATCTTGTAAACGTTCATACGTTTTTATTTCTTCAACTTTCGCTTTATAAATGGACTCAAGACCAGAACCATCTTCAACCTGAATATCATTATCATTAAAAAAATCAGATAAATCCTTAGAGGTAATATCCTTTTTAACATCGTTTAACGTATCTTTTAGATACGCACTGGACGAATCAAAATAGCTGCTAAAATCCGTATAGCCCTCAAGCCGTCTTTTCGTTTCTTCGGCTTCTTTTTGAAAGTCTGCCAACTGATTTTTTGCGGTTTTAACCTGATCTTGCAATTCTTTAAGTTGGTTTTTTGCTTCATTAAGAATTTGTGCAGATTGAGCAATGGCAGCACCATCAATAGTTGGAATCCCCCCACCAAATACTACAGGCGAAGCTAAAGCAGAAGATAACAAAACGGCAACAATATTTTTTTTCATTTTAAATCCCTTAATTATTTGAGCTTGAAAGTTCTTGTAAAAAGCGAGGAATCCAATCATTCGGATTATCGCCCGTTTCTTTTCTGATTTTATCACACAGAGCCACGCCAGCTTGTGAACCTGATATGATAGGTAAATAATCATCAAAACCGTATAAATCCATCTTTGCAAACGCAGACGCATTAGATTGTTTTATTAACATAATACGACTTTCACGACCAAGTGATTTAAGTAAATCAAATTCCTTTTTAGTTAAACCAATTTTTTCATAACCAGACCATTGAGCATCAGGATTTGGTAAACAAATTTTTGTACTCGTTTGCTGAACAATTGCAGCGAAAATCTCACAATTTATAGCATCTTCGGGTGACTGACTTGTTAACCAGATCATCTCACCTTTCATACGCCCTGCTTTTAAAGCAGATTTAATCATGGCTTGCGTCATAGGGAAGTTTGCAGGCATCCAAAACTCCTCTACAATCGTCAACATTAATTCCCCTGATTTTTGCATTCTATTTTTGTAGAAAAACAAAACACTTAAAATCATTTCACAGGCTGGATGAATTTTCCCCCCAACCATTTCAAGAATGGCAGTTGTATCAAAACCCACTTTTTTATAATCATTAGGATTAAATGTATTGGTTTCACTATCTAATGCCCACGCTAACGCCCCCTCACCACACCATTTTTTAAGGCGTAAAAACAAATCAGAATCGGATGGTATGCTTTCTAAAAGCCCTCTGAAACGCCTTAAATTAGACGGCAATCCCATAATGGCTTCTACTGCATTATCTATTTGAATGGCTTCACTATCAGTACAATCTGTTCCATCATTGAAAACAGCCCCACGCTTAACCCATGCCTTTAAAAAAGACATCAATTCGGGATCGTCGCTGTTACCTATTTGAAAAGGATTTAAGCCCGTATAAACGCCCTCAGAAAGCGAAAAATAGCTTCCCCCATAAGCTCTAACAAAAAGCTCCGTAGAACGGTTATAGTCAATTACAAACATATAGGGATCGAAACGTTGTAGAAAAGCCGTCGCAGCTCCTTCAAATGTTGTTTTACCTGCACCAGTAGCCCCTAATATGAGCGCGTGACCTGCTATTTTTTGACCTGTTACATTTTTATAAAGGTCACTGTAATGTGTATTAAAGTAATACAAACTATCTGAAACAGTTTTTAATGGCATGATTGCCGTACCATCACCAATAGGATTACCGTACTGCTTGCCATAACTGAAATTATGTAAAGAAAATAGACATGCTAGGTTAGTAAGCGTCCTGTTTGACGGTAACGGACGGTACTTAGTCATTGGTAAGTGAGAAAAATACGTCAAAGGGGCAACGTTTGTTGATTTGATAAAGCGAAAACCTTTACCCCCTGTAATAAACTCAGACGATACTTTAACGCCATTTTCTTTTGCTGCATCGACACTATCACCAAATACAGTTAAAACGGCATGATACGAACCGAAAAGCGTTGAGCCGTCTTGTACTACTTCTTGCCCTACTTCCAATTCT
Organism: Providencia huaxiensis; assembly: GCF_002843235.3. Lineage (NCBI taxonomy): Bacteria > Pseudomonadati > Pseudomonadota > Gammaproteobacteria > Enterobacterales > Morganellaceae > Providencia > Providencia huaxiensis. Next base: position 24,826 of record NZ_CP031118.1, on the reverse strand, counting down.
TCTTGTTGTGTAACCGCAGCATCTTTTGTAGAACCTAATTTATTCAATTGAGATTCTAACTTTTTAAGTGATTTTGTAGGAGATTCAGCAATAAATGATTGAGTCAATACAAACTCATACGGGAGTTTTAATAAAAAATCCCATTGACCAATAGAAGTTGTGCGTGGAAAGTCTTTAATAACGTAGTTAGAACAGAAAATATTTTTTTCTGATTCATAATTTTTAATTTCAGCCACATCAAAACCAAAGAAAAGATCACTATTAGTAATCGTTTCTTTAATACGAGTACCCGATAAAGGAATATCGACAATCTGATGATTAACTAAAAATGATAGGTAATCACTGGCAACTTCACTAACATAATCATTTCTTACGCCTAAAGAGCGAACATTCATTTTACTGAAAACACTTTTAGTCTGCTGAACAATTTCTTGCAGTTTTTCAATCCCATCATTAATAGAATCGCCAACCGAAGAAACACTGATACCAAAAGTTAAAAAATAAGAGGTTTTAAAAAAATCGCCATTTTTCAAAGTATTCACATATTTATCTGCAAAACCTTGCAAAAAGGCATTATTGATAAAACGATAACTATCATTTAAAAGCATTCGTTTTTTAACAATATGCGACCAGATAAACAAGTTACCCTGCTTACCTAACCCCACGAAAAAGTTTTTCATGTTTGAAAATTCATTAACTATTTCACTGTCATTGATTGACTCATAAGGAAAACCATCAATTTCAAGTGTCGTTAATAACTTGCCATCTTTTGTATAAATGACATTTTCAGCAACATGGAAGTTATACTCAGCAATGTATTTACTGGCATTAACATTTTTAACCTCACTCATTCTCGACCCCTTACTGCTAAAATAGGTTTACCCAATTTGATAAAAAAACCTTTTAAATTGAAACGGACAACCCGTAATGCGTTAGGATCATTATCAGTCATTGCCCTAATAACAATAATGCTTAAAAGAGAAATCCCAACAGGGATAATCCCAAACAACCCGAAAATATTAACAAAGATAAACCCACCAAAGATTGCAAAACCTAAAATGGGAAGCATTAACATTAACGGAACGCCAGCGACTAAAGCAGGACGATTAAAACCGTTGTAAGTGAGATATTCTGAATCAATTTCATCGTTCATAGAAAACCTTATTTAAAAAAATAGGGCACGAAGCCCTACTTTTTTATTGTTGATATTAATCCCAAAGAGTAGTCGCCCACTCACCACCCATAACGACACCACCTGCGATTGCACAATAAACCAATCCCATCATGACATCAGACCATGCTTTTTTCTCTGCAATAGCCATAACCACCAAATAGGTGATATAAAGAATGGAAGCGACAACAACAAACACTTTCAACCAACTTAAAATATCTTGTAAAGCAGTTGTTGCCTTATCTAAACTGCCTAGCCCACCTGCTGCAAACACAGGTTGAGCAATACACATTACAGCAAAAGCAAAAACAAACATTAAAGTGTTAGCGACAGCACCTTTTTTCATTTTAAAACCCAATACAGATAAATAATTCATTTAATAATCTCCGAAAACATCCCAATCGTTTTTTTGTTTTTCCTGATTTGAGTAAACAACCGTCTTATCAGGACTCGATTTTTTTTGCTCACCTGCCACTTTCATTTCAGGAACAGCAAAATCCTTGTTAACCTTTAACTCGATACGTTGTACATAGCTTTTTCCGTCTGATTCTTGTTTAAACCCTCTTGTGAAATTACCCGAATAATAACAACTCATAGCTTTACGCAAAGCAATTTGCGGATCGCTTGTTTCTTTTGAAGCGGTGTTATAGCAACTTTTCAGAATTTCCGCGCCTGTTTTAATGTTTGTACAGTGATCAAATACCGTTTCATTAGTTAATCCATAGGCTTTAAAGTTACCTGAATAGATTTGCATCAGCCCTGCACTATAACGCTTATTTTTACTTGACAAATCATTAATAAAAAAAATGGCTTTTTCTTTATTATCAAAATAATGGCTTGTATTATCAGTAACATTCGCAACGACATACGGTTTACCCGCTGACTCAACCCCGATCAAAGCGTTTAATGTAACTGGACTCACATCAGGCGCACATTGAGAAAACAGCGCACTTAAAACCGCAGCCTTTATCATAATGTTAATTACCTGATTTTATATATGTTTTTGGTGTTGGCGTATAAAGAGTTACTAACTCTTTACCATCATTTTTAATTTCAAAAAACTTTTCTTTTCCATCATCTGATTTGACTAAGAAACCGCCATCTTTTTCTATCATTCCTAAATTTTTAGGTTTTGAATAAACACCACTTTTACCTAAAGAGTCAGAAAAATTATCATAAGCGACAAAAGAAACTAAGTAAGCTGGTTTTTTGTACTCTAAAACCATTTTATCTTTTTCTTTGTTAATATAAGTACCAGCTAACCGACCATTATCATCTTCACCGCACCCTGTTAATGCAGATAATGACAAGGCTGTTACAAACGCAAAAATAAGATTTTTTTTCATTTTGTGATCTCTTTTTTAATTTCAGGTAATAAACCAATAACCCAATCAGGGCAAGCTCGAGAACTAGGCGCATCAGAGGATAATAACCATGCTCTTACCGTTCTTTCCGAGCATGGGCGTAAGGTTATTTTTTCTATAACCCTAGAAAATTCAATATTTGAAATTTTCATTTCATCAATAAAATCGGTTAAGATTTTTTTATTTGCTTTCACAATCTCACCATTAAACATGCAACTCGACTTATTGTAAATGGCACAAGTGCCAAAATCAAGTTAAAAAATCACCAAATAGATAACTATATCTATTCCCATAAAATCATATTACAACTTCATGATTTTGTAGCAAATCATACAATAGACGTTACAGCCGATCTATATGGAGAACACAACTAACACCAAAACAACGAGAGAGGCTCGTAGAACGACTTTTAGCTAAAATTGATGAATCACTAAGCCAGTAGTTAAAAAAACGCTTAGAATCGCTTACAGAAGCCTGTTAGCAAACAGAATTGAATAAATTAAAGACAGAACAGCGAGAGAATCGCAAAACTTGTTTTTGCGGTTCGGTGTCGCTGTTAGACAACCGAGCGAAGCGGAGGGCGTTCAGTTAGAGACGCTAAAAATTTCAAAGTTATTCACACTCAAAGAGAACGCCAGCCCTTAATACCTTTTTCTTTTTTTTTCTTTTTTAAAACCTTGCAGGTCTAACTAATACATATATAACAATTATTTATGTTATTTAAGGTGGTGTGGAAAGTCGTTAAAGGTGGTGTGGAAAGTCGTTAAAGGTGGTGTGGAAAGTCGTTAAAGGTGGTGTGGAAAGTCGTTAAAGGTGGTGTGGAAAGTCGTTAAAGGTGGTGTGAGAAGTCGTTAATATTGTCGGAAGGTTGTATTTCAATCAACACCGATATAAGCCATTGATTTATATTTATTTATTTTAACTTTAATGTGGATAAATTGATTTTATTGATATAAATCAACACGTTATTAAAGGTGGTGTGAAAAGTCGTTAAAGGTGTTTTTTTTGTTGTGCTAGACCACTTTTAATGATTTAATAAATTAAATTTTTGAGGAGCTAAGTATGTCAAATCCACTTAAAAAATCAGGCTTGAAAAATGCCAATGAATCAACCGTTTGTAGGCATTCTGATAATTTTCAATATTCACTTTCAAATTTAACATTACAAGCAAAAAGAGCATTGTTTTTAATGCTAGCACAGATTGATAATCCAAAAGAAATTCCTAAAGACGATGAGTTGATTTTTGAAATTAAAGCCAGTGATTTTTCAAAACTTTGTGGGTTAAGTGACAAAGTTAATATTTACGGAACGTTAGAGTCAGCAGCCAGAGATTTATCAAAATCGTTTATTTATGAGGATGTTAGCAAAGGTTCATTAAAAAGAACAATGCAGACTAACATTACATCAAAAGTTATTTATCATTACAGCGAGGGTTATTGTACTATAAAAATAAATAGGGATGCTTATCCTTATTTCTTTGCCTTATCAAAGTCGTTTACAAGAAATAATTTACAAGAGGTATTGAAAATACCTGAAAAGACTTTATTTAATTTACATCAAGTAATTATGAAGCGTTACTCCAAGTCCAATATAAATATTGCTTATAAAACATCATTTATTATTGGTATAGAAGAATTAAAAGATGAAATGTGGTTATTTAACACTGATAATGACGGCAAGAATAAAGTATATAAATACCCAAGATATGCTGATCTAGCTAAATTATTAAATTCATTAATCAAAGGGTTAAAAGAAAATACATCATTCAAAATTGTAAGTTTTGAAATAGCTGAAAAAAAAGGAAGAAAGGCTACTCATTTAAAAATATCCTATCAACATATTAATGATATAAGGCGTCAGGAAGAAAAGAAATTGAATCAAGAACTAAATGAAATTGAAAATAACCTTTATAAATTAAACTAATATCTGTAGCAGCAGGAAACCCCACTATTGATGTTAATCAAATTGAAAAATTAAATGAGATTTCAGATAAAATTGATGATGCTGATAATACAAGTTTTTTAATTGCATACAATAAAAGGGATATGCGTTTTACAACAAATTTAACTCCAGTCAAAAATATTGAAAAATGTGAAAAATTAAAAGCATTACTAAATAAACCAGAAATAAAAAAGGAAATATATTATGGTGGTGTTGAGTTTAAGTGTATATCCATATTGGATGAAAAATAAACAATAATGTAATATGTTGTTACTAATAGTATATTTTAATTTTTGAGTCACTTAATCATAGGTTATTCACTTTTTATGTGGATAACCTAATCATCGTTGTTCCTTTCTTTTGTCTCCGACCGTCAAACTATCGTGATGCTTTGAGTCTATTCAAGGACAAACCCGTCTAGCAGCGCAGGGGATGGGTGCAGAGCAGCCCAATAGCTCGCCCTTTTTATCGGCAAATCCGCAATAGTGATCCCTTTCCTTTCGTGTTGTTGCCTTACATGCCCGTTTACGGGCATAAAAAAAACAGAATTTAAATTTAACTATCTGAAAAATATATTTATTTAGGTGAAATTCGCTTGACTATACGACTTAAAAGTCGTATTATTAACACATCGAGAGGGGATAGCCCCACTCACTAACCCAAAAGGGAAATATTATGAACACAAATATATTTATTTTAAATCCTACCCAAACAATAGTCAGTAATTTACTTTTCAATGAAAGTAAAAAATTCAAATTTTTCTTTAAATCTTTCAATGTAAATAAAGAAATTATTAACATTGAAACCTTACCGATTTTAATTGAAAACACAAATGAACTCTTAAATAAAATAAGAGATTATGAAATGAATGGTTATTTTGGAATAAAGGCGGTTGAAGTTTAGTTAATCAATTAAAAAAGGAGGTGTTAATTTTAGGGTGTGTTCAGGTTGCTACAACAACCTGAACACTGTCAACAATTTAAGGTTAAGAGGTTTTAAAATGTTAACGAATCCAATGTTACAAGCTGCGGTGCGACTTGTCAAAGGTCAAAAAGCAACAGTGCCAGCTATGAACGGGGAGCAATGGGAAAATTTCAGATGGTGGCTTAATTATTTACAAGGTTATGAAATGTTTTAACTAATATAATAATAGGGGTGTAAAAACCCCTATTATTTTTCGTTGTTCCTTTCTTTTGTCTCCGACCGTCAAACTATCGTGATGCTTTAAGTGTATTCAAGGACAAAACCCGTCTAGCAGCGCAGGGGATGGGTGCAGAGCAGCCCAATAGCCCCCCCTTTTTTATCGGCAAATCCGCATTAGTGATCCCTTTCCTTTCGTGTTGTTGCCTTACATGCCCGTTTACGGGCATAAAAAAACAGAATTTAAATTTAACTATATGAAAAAAATATATTTATTTAGGTGAAATTTGCTTGACTCAACGACTAAAAAGTCGTATTATTAACACATAGAGACAGGGGAATTAGCCCCACTCACTAACCCAAAAGGGAAATTATTATGAACTTACAGCAAGCCCTAAATGTTTTCGGTTTATCAGGTGAACTTACAGAGAAAGACGTAAAAGCCACATTTAAAAAACTAGCGTTAAAGTTTCACCCTGACCGCAATCCGATTGGTTCTGAAATGATGAAAGCGATTAATGCAGCGTATGAAATGATTATGGCTAACATTGATAATCTGAATACATACCAACAGACAGGAGAAGCAACAGCCTACAACTATGGGGAAGAACTCGAAAAAGTGCTAAACGCATTACATGGCATGTTAGGCGTTGTTTTTGAGGTTACAGGCAATTGGATCTGGATTAGTGGAGAGACAAAACCCCACAAAGACCAACTTAATGGAATTGGCTGTAAATGGTCGCCAAAAAAATTAATGTGGTACTACCGCCCTGAAGAATACAAAGCGAGTCGTAACCGTAAATCGCACACAATGGAAGAAATCAGGGCAAAATACGGCACAAGCGGAGAAAAAAACGCAGTAGGGGCAAAACGTATCAAAGCATAAAGAAAGGGGCGCAAGCCCCTTGATTTTTAAGCGTATAATTTACTAAAGGCATCGAGCCTTTAGTAAATTAAAAATAGATAGGAGTCTGTATTTATGAACGGTAAAGAAGTAACAAGAATTAGAGAGAAATTAGGTCTAAACACAAAAGAATGCGCTGAAATTTTAGGATCTAGTTTAAGAAGTTGGCAAAAAAAAGAAGAAGTAAACACACAAAATAGTAGTAATTTATCCAAACTTGAATGGGAGTTTTTTTTATTATTGGCTAATGAACACCCTAATTATATTTTGACGAAAAGAAAAAGAAAGCTAGCTAATAAAAGTTTATAATAGTTTTAACTTACTAACCCAAAAGGGGCATTCTAATGAGTATTACATTTAAAGATAAATATTTATCATTTTTTGATTCTGTTTGTATTTTCATGGGTAATGATTGGCGAGTTAACAAAATTAGATGCCATGACTACAGAATATTTATATTTTCCCCAAGATTTAAAAACTATTCTATTAGCGTAGGGCTTGAAAAAAATAAATTTCATGTTGTTGGCTCGGTTGATAGCAGGGTTTATAGGTCTGCTATTAATACTTGTAATTTATCAACAAATCGCAGCCCTGAAGCGATAGCGATTGAAATTAAAAATAGGATTTTATTTGATATGATAGAGCAAATTGAAAAAGTTCAAGAGTATCAAAAAAAGCAAGAAGTATTTAACGAGGAAAAACAACTAATAAAAAATCTTTTAAGTAAGTTTTTTTCGTTGTCAGGTCACTATGGTAAATGGCATGGATTTAGATCAGAGGGAAATAAACTTAGTGGTTATATTGACCATCACAATTATAGTAACGGTTATTCATTAAAAATTGATAATCTCACCGCAGAGCAATTAATCAAAGTATCAGCGTTTATTAAGGATTTGAAATGATTAGAAAAAATAAAGGTGATTTTTTTTACTATCTTGAAATGTTGCCCGATGGTGTTAGTGCTACATTTCAAAAGTCAAAAAGAGCGATCAGGGTAAACCCTGATCGTACAAAATCTAAAACTAAAAGAGTTCTCTACGTTAGAACGGTAGAGCTTACAGAGGACGGATTAGCGTCATTTAAAGCCAATACCAGTGACTTTGATCACGCTGTTTTATTGGATATGCTAGGCAACCTATAAAGAAAATATGACCTCAACCAATGTGGAAAATAATATGGAAACTGAACAGATTAAAGTAAACTTGGCAGACTGGATTAAACAGGAGGAAACAGAATCAGGTGAAAACGCTTTTTATCACCCTAATACTGAATATTTCAAAGTCATGCGTGAAATCAATCAGCATGAAATTGAGTTTATTGCTAATAGTGGTGATTTAGTAAAAATGGCTAAAAAGTATTCTGTTACTTATAATCAACTCAATGAAAAAGATAAAGAGTTTGTTAATTTTCGTCTCGACGAAGAAATTTTTTTCATAACTTATGATGGTGAGTGAATCCGTTATGAAAGTTAGTCTTTCTACCATGAATGAGAACAAACATAAGCAGCGCAGAGTTTTATAGGAAGATTGTGTTTTTCTGACATAAAAATAACACACTGATCATCTTCAAAAACCGATAGTCCATCTTGTTTTTTAATAAGATGGACATATTTTTTTTGTTCGCGAGATAATGTATTTTCGTCAAATAGCCCACTTGATGTTATACCTAGCAAATCCATGTAATGCCATTGAGCTATTTCTAAGGCATTAAGTGTTTTTTGCGGTTCTTCTAAAGCAGAAATTAAAGCGTTTAATTCAAGTTCAGCCACATCCTTATTCATCCAAGATAAACCAAGTTCACAAAAATTAGTTTCCATTTCTTTGATTTTATCTGACATTTAACACCTCAAATTATTTAATTTAAATCCATATATCTATTTTAGCCTGATTTAATATATAAATCAGGCTGTTACAAACTAAAACACTTCCTCAATGATACATTGCCGATCAAAATTATCATCAGATATTTTGATAACAAAGCCGAATAAATTTTTTAACCTATCATCTGGTATATTTTCGGTTAAGATTATTAATTTCTTACCGTTTTTTCTTGCTGTCTTAATAAGATTACATAATTTAGAATCATAACTATTTGTTGAGAAAGTAACGCTATCAAGAACAATCACTTTTTCCTTTGAATTAATTATATCTTCATAATATAAATCAATATTACTCTCTGCTAGCCCCCCCATTTCTGGTTGTAGTATTTCTTTAAAATCAAAGTATTTCATATTTTCTATGTGTGAAGATTTAATTAGTTGTTTTTTGTTGGAATCTTCATCACCAACAATTAAAATTCTAAGTTCAGATTCTCTTAAAATTTTTTGTGCCTTTTTAATTGGTGTTATTTCGTTCATTTGCATTATCCTTTCTTCATCAATTAAATAAATACGCTGATACGACACCAACAATATTAATCACCAACGTAGCACCAATGATAACCCATGCCATTTGTCTGTTAGTCGATGCATTTTCAGTTGAAAGTTTACGACTAATTTCGTCGTGTTCTTTTGAGTATTTTTCCGTCACATTATGTAATTCTTTTATGGCTTCATCAAAAACTTTGTTTTTGGATTCAATCAGGCTTTTCTCAAAGGCATGTGAAGCGTTTAGCATAGCTTCGCTAATGGTACTAAGTGCCATTCCGTTAGCTATGTTTACACGTTCTTGCAGGAGGTTTATATCAGCCATAGTTGTATCGTGTGAAGTTTGAACAACATTAAGCATTGATGCAACTTGCTGATCTAAATCAGAGGGTAGTTCTTTAATTGTATCTCTTATTAATGTAACTTTCTCTGATAAGGCATTTATGGATTCTTCTATTTGCGCTTGAATTTTTTCATCTACAGTATTGGATATTTTTTTAAATGTTTCTTCAATATCCATATAAGACTCAAGTAATTGCCCCATAGCATAACCGCGCAATTCAGCGTTACCCTCAAGAGCTTTCAACGCTTTAATAGTGTCTTGTAAATCTTGCTTTTCTTCCATTGTCTCTATCCTTTTATGGAGAATGGCGGTATAACCCGCCATTTTGATTAATTAAGATTAAGATATTTATACACGATTGAAAGGTTTTTATTAAATGAATCAACACCCATTTTATAAAACATCAGTAGTTGTATTTTTTTCTTTTCTTCTTTATCATTTTCAGTTTTTAGATTTTCTTTTAGTTTATCCATAGATAATATAGATATATCTTTATAGTTATAACCTGCTGCTGCGATTGTTTTAAATATTTCAGTTAAACTTACTGATGGTTGATTTTTGTCAATGGTAAAATCTAAATCATGAAGTTGTTCATCGTTAAATAAAATAGAGAATTGTTCTTCTAGCGTTTTCTTTTTGTCTGTTTTGTTGAAAATTATTTTTATTTTATCTGAATCAACACCTAAATCAATTAAAGAAACTATCATATTGATTGTATCTATTTGTTGTTTTTCATCAGGTGTTAAAGGAATGAGGAAGTAATCAATAAACATGTGACTACCCTCAAACTCATGCGTCATTTTTTCCATAAACACTTCAATATTAGATGAACCAACATCAACTAATATTTCATCACCACCCATGATTTTATCAAAAATCTTCACAAAGGCGTGGGCTTTTAATTTTTCCCCCTCACTATCACCATCATTATTAATAGATTCAACCCTAATAACTTCGGCATTAGGCATGTTAGGTACAAACATGTATTGACAAAGAGTAGATTTACCCACGTTACCACTATTATTTACAATTGCTATTTTCATTTTAAATTCCTATTGATGTTTTTTCAATTCTTCGGCTTTAATGGCTTCATTCAGTTTTTTGATGTATTCTTTTACTTTCATGTTGGCAGTGTTTTGATCAAAAACATTACTTATACCAATTTCTTCAAAATTTGCCACTCCTAGATTATGCTTATGCAAAGCTATTTTTGATGATAACGTTAATTGTGGGTAATCATCAAATTCTTTAGGGTATTTGCTGTTACTATCACCACTAACCATCTTTAAACTTTGTTCATTTGGTGTGGGGATTAGGGTTTTATTGTTTATTTGTGGTTTTTCTTGAAAGTTGCCTTTTTTTGTTAATTTCTTTTTAGATCTGTAAATATCATCTAAAAATGCTTTTTTTGTCAATTCCATGCTTGTGTATTGGTTTATATGTTTAACAACAACATCCCAACCATGAATTTCTTTTAAATCTATAAATTTTTGGTAGTGATGGTCTACCCATGATTGTCTAGAACTATAAAGCTCTAACAACCATGAATTACATATCTCTTTTAAATCATCCATACCGACTCCTTATGTGAAATAACATCATAATCAAATTTTTCTAAGTGTCAATGGTTTTTGCCGTTAAATTGTCGTATATTTGCCGTTAAATTGTCGTATATGTGCCGCTTTTCTTTGTTTTTATCCATTTAATGCCGTTTTATTGCCGTTGTTTTGTCGGTTTATTAGCGTATTATTGCCGTTTTAAATTACTCATCAAATATTACTAAGGCACGAGACCGATTGTACACAAAACTAAAGTTTTGCTACAATCGTGTGCTAAAGGGGAGTTCCCCTTTAAACCCCCATGATTAAATCATGGTTTTAATCATGTAAATGGAGTCTCTACGAGCCTATGAAAGAAAAAGAAAACAGGAGTAATCATGTTACATTAAGGTTGACGGATGCAGAGTATGAGCCGTTTAAACAGGCTATGGAGGCATTAGGGCAGAGTAAATCTGAATTTTTCAGATTGCAGTTAACGGCTAAACTTAACCCAGAAATTCATAACAAAAAGAGGGATAGACAATACCTTGAGCTAATCAGGCTTTTCAATAAAACGAGTAATAACATGAATCAAATTGCCAAGCAGTTTAACACGCTTGCAAAATCAGGAACGATAACCGAGCATCAGGCTTTACTTTGCCTTAATGCTTTGAACCGTATTAGTGATAACCTGCTAAATGGGCTTGATCATGTTAGCAAGGATTAATGGCGGTAACAGTGGAATCCGTGAATACCTTGAAAATGGTTTAAAGCAAGGTAGAGAGTTCGGACGGGATGATCTGGATAACAGGATTATCCTAGATGGTAATATTGATCACCTTGAAAATACAATAAACAGTATAGAGGATAAAGGGCAAGAGCGTTACATGCACATCACTTTATCTTTTGCTGAAAATGAAATTTCAAAAGAAACTTTGCAAGCAGTAACAGAAGAATATAAAAACCTTTTGATGAACGCTTATCATACAGATGAATATTGTTTTTATGCCGAAGCTCATTTACCTAAAATTAAAAATATAACGGATGAAAAAACAGGGGAGGTAATAGAACGTAAACCTCATATTCATATTGTAATTCCAAGAACTAATTTAGTTACTCAAAAATCATTAAATCCAAGAGGTGATGTAACAAAATCTAACTCAATCAAATTAATGGATTCAATTCAAGAACACATTAACAATAAATACAATTTAATCAGCCCTAAAGATAGCATAAGAGTTAGTGATAACAATCATGCAAATGTTTTATCACGTTATAAAGGCGATTTTTTTAAGGGTAGAGAAAACACCATTAAAAAAGAAATCTTTAATGATCTTGATTCTAAAAATATCAGAACAGAAAAAGATTTTTTAGACAACTTAGCCCGTTATGGTGAAGTGAAAACCTACAATAAAGGTAAAGAAAATCAATATCACGCGGTCAAGTTACCTGATAATGATAAGTTTACTCGATTAAAAAGCCCGTTGTTTTCAGAACAGTATATAACAAAACGGGAACTACCCCTTGTCAAACCAACACCAAAAGAAATTGAAAAGAATTTAACGCAATGGCTAGAAAAAACTAGCCATGAGATCAAACACATTTACCCGTCAAGTAAAAAAAACCGTGATACATATAAGGCGTTATCTGACGACCAGAAAGTACAGGTTTTGAACCAAATCAAGGATAAATACAATGACAGATACAATCTCACAGACGATAGAAATCAAGAACGTGACAGAACTTTATCCGCAAGAGGACTTATTGAGCGAGGTTTTAAAGTTAGTCGAGAACAACCTAATGCCCGACTTACGCCCGAGCGATTGCCATCGTTGCAAGAACGCCACATGGTTTACGAGCTACAGGGATTTAGAGGACAACAAACCAAGCAATCTGACACTGTATTGTTCGCATCTAACAGCCGTGATATGGCAGAAGTACGACAAACAAGACAACATGATAGTAGCTCAATGCGATGGACACAGGATAATACAAGAGGAATAAACAGTAATTTAAAACAAGAACAAAAAGAGATCACACATAAACCTGATAATAATGATTTACAGGTTATGAAAGAAATCCGAACAAAAATAAACCCTGACCGTTTTTTAGCGTTTTGTGCTGATAAATATAAAATAAACCCAAACGACCATGTTATTACTTTTGCTAAAGATGGTAGCCCAAGATTTAATGTAGGGAAAACAAATCTTAATGCCAGTGATTTTTTAACTAAGCATTTAAAAATAGATTGGAAAGAAGCAAAAGAAAATTTAATAGAAGTCTATAACGGACAGTTAAACAACACTAAATTTAATAAAAACACCAATCTTTCAAAAACGGATGAACGATCAGCAAATAGAACAGATAATCTTATAAAGAAAATGCACTATCATGAGTTAAAGCAAATAAACCGAGAGTACCAACGGGATCTATTTAAAATTAACCGCATTAAAGACACAGATAAAAGAGAAGTAGAGCGTGGCTTTGCCATGTTTAATTATTTAAAAGCATCAGAAAAACTTAATACCATCACGGCAGCTAAACAAATTGTTGCTAATGAAATTCGAGCTACAACTCCAAAAGAGGATAGAAATATGGCTGAAATATATAATGCAGACAGAGATGTATCATTTACAAAATCAATGGAAAAAAAGAAAGTTCTTCAACAATATCAATCTGATATTGATAAAGGGGTTAAATTAACCGACCTTGTTTGCAGTAAAAAAGAGAAAGAAATCACTTACACAGACAAAAAGACCCAAAAAGAGGTATTCACTGATAAAGGAAGTCACTTGCATGTTCCTGATACACAAGGAAAAGAAAAAATAGCTCTTGCCTTAGAGTATGCAGAGAAAAAATTCGGAGGAAAGCTACAATTATCAGGCAGTGAACAATTCAAAATGACCGCAGCGATTACCGCAGCAGAAAAGGGCATGAATATCATCCTAACACCTGACAAATACCACCAAATGATGCTTGATCATGTTGAAAAAATGAAACAACCGGCACAGCAGGAACAAGCAACCATAACAAAAGGCATAACCGCAGAGCAAAAAGCCCCTGAACAGGCAGACGTTCAGGCTAAACCTGATACTGAAAAACTCAAAGCCGCCGTTGAGAAAAACCCTGATCCTGTTTCCCCTAGCCAGTTAAAACAGGCGGTTGAACAGGTTGAAAAACCAGAGCAACAAAAAGCCCCAGAACAGGCGGGCATTCAGCCTAAATCCGATAATCCAGTCACTGAAATGGCTCATAACGATGTACGAGCGTATGAGCAGAATAAAATCACTGCTTATGAAATCATGTTCAAATCTCAGCATAGCCCAGAATATGCTAATGCTCTGAAATCATTAGGAACTGATAACAGCACTATGCAAAGTATCGAGTTAATGGGAAAACCTACGCAAATCCCTGAACAGGCACGAATTAACATTGAAAATAAAGTTAAGGCTATGGACTTTAATGTGCCTAAGTCCGAACTGGAATCAATGGCAGCTCAAGACCTGAAAGCAATTCAAAACAACAAAGTTAGTGCCTACGAAATTCAGCGTAAAGTGGAATCTAACCCTGAATATGCTCAGGCATTAATGAAAACCGCACCAAATGCTCAATTTATGAAAGAAATAGAGCAAATGGCTAAATATTCTCCGATGCCAGAACAAGCGAAAAACAACATCGAAGCTAAACTGAAAGAGCAGGGCTTTAATGTTCAGGCTAAAGCAGAACAACCAAAACAGGCAGCTACAACACCAACTGTTGACGGTAAAGAATTTAATAAACTTATTGTTGTTCCTGCACAAAAAGATGATGGTTACGAAAAATCCGTATCGTTTAATATGGCTTTTAAGCAAGACGATAAAATTGTTAGTGAATTGAAAAATGTCAAAGAGTCTGACTTACAACGTATGGGGATTGATACAAAAGGAATTGATATGCGAAGCGTACAGCCTGTTAATATTCAGACTCACAATCTTAAATCATCCACGATAGAAACACCGTTAAAACATGCAGAGCAAAAATTAAACGAATTTAAAAACAGTGTTAAAAACAAAGAATTTAGCCCTGATGAATTTAAAGCTATGAAAGCAGAAAGGGCAAAATTAGAGGACAATGTAGCTCAAGCGAAAAAACATATTGAGCCAGAAACAAATAAACAAACCAATAATAACAAAAAAGAGCAAGATAAAGGTATGAGTATGTAAAATAAAGAGTCACCATAACAAACGCTATGGTGACTCTTTTTATTAGTACCCTGATGTTGATAAATCCTCACATATTTTATCAACATCATTACACCTAATTAAATTTATGCCAATACAAGAAAAAATATAGTTAACTTCAATATCTCTATTTATTCTATTTTCATTTCTATGAGTATAATCATCTAATTCTATTGCAATAATAACATTTCCTGTAATTTCATCTATGATTAAAAAATCACAATGTTTACTTTTAATCTTATTAAAAAAAACATACCAGTCACTTGATTTATGTTTATATTTCTTTGTGTTAACGGAAATCAAATCAGCTAGTCTAACTTGAGATAGTAAAATATGATTTGTTTTTATTTTTTCTTTCAATAACAAATAGGCTTTTAACTCAGCCTTAGTTAAGGGGTTTTTATTAACATAAGCATCTTCTGGAATGCCTTGTGATTTTTCATGGATTAAATCTTTATCCTTTTTAAAATACAAAAAAAACAAATAACCAGAAATCATCAAAACAACAATCAAAAATACAGAAATAGCAATCAAAATATACCACCTACTTATCAAAATCGAGGTCATTAATTAAATTCATTATTTTATCCATTTCACCTTCATTTTTTGCTATGTAATCATCAATGATTTCGTTAACAATATCAGTCCATAAATAAATTTTATCACCACGCAAACTTTTGATTCTTGCAATAGCTTCTATTTTATTTCTTCTTTCCGCTGTTATAGCCATTGATGTTCTTTTATTTGAACTCATGTGTAACCTCATGTCTTATGGAATTGTCAATTTAACGCAACATACAAAACTAATTAATTTTCATCAATTCACTAACAATCAAATCAGCACCTTTTGCAGTATAGTGAATACCATCACTAGAGCGAATTTGAGCACCGTTAAGCGTATCAGAATAGAAATCACCTATAACATCACCTACTTTCAAGCAAGTGATCCCTGATGCGTTACAGGCGTTATTTATAGCAATTCTTACGTTAACCAATCCATTTTCTGTTGTTTGATTCTTCATTACTGGCGGTAAAACCCATGTAACCAATGCGCTATCATTTAAGTTGCTGATTTCTTTTATGAAACCAAGTGATTTTTGTTGGTATTCATCAATGTTTTTATCCGAAATAGCATCGTTAGCACCCAAAGAAATAATAACAGAATCATAGTTATTTACAGGGATTGTTTTGATGTACTCATTCCAATTTAAAGGGCTATTGTCACTCAATCCGCTATTTTCAAGATAATACCCATCAACGGGGATAATTTTTTTTACACTTTCCGCTAAAGAATAGGCTAGGCTATCACCAATGACTAAAGTTTTAGCTGATAGTGAAAAAGACAATAATAAAGAAAAGAAACCAACCGCTATTTTAGACATCGTTTATTCCTTTTGAATTTATTTTTTTTCTAAATCAGAAATATAAAGACGAATGTTACATAGAGACTCTTTCCAAGAGTCAATCTCCTCGGGGTGCAGCTCAATAAGGACTTTTTCTACGGCAAGGACTAACTTTTCCAAATAATCATTAACATGTTCGGTGTTTTTATTCAGATGAATAGCTTCGGAATATTCATGTAATAGTTTCCATACAGGGTAAGTACCTGCATAATAATAAACAGTTTTAAAAAAATCTTTATAAACCATCAGTTCTTTTTTTAATGATGAATTTTCATCAAATAAACGAGTGTTTTCTTCTTTTAACTGCTTTGTTTTTTTAAAAAACATACTGACCTCTTGAGGTTTGCATAAATTAATCTCTAACTCTCTACGTGGACTATACAGAACGTGGTCAACAACAATAAAGTCTTTCCTAACCCATTGTGTTACTTGGGATGGTGATACATTACAGCTTCGAGCAAAAGAAGATTGATTCCCATCATAATATTTACTGATGTATTCTAATAATTTCATTTAATCAATTACCTCTACTGTTAAAAGCATCTAAAACATAAGGTTCAACTAAAATATATCCTGCATCACATTTAAATTGATACTGATTGTTAGCTATTTTAATCTGATACTGGTCAGTGCATTTATTTAAAAATGTATCTATTTTAGTTAAGCCCCTTTCAATTTGATGATTTGTTGGTTCATTACTAAAAAGACTTTTATCAAAAAAAATCCCATACAAAGCAAAGCCAATCCCAAATAAAATTATAATGCTAAATAATGTGTTAGTGATTTTTTTACCATTCATATTATCACCTCAAAGATTTTGTAATTTAACTATCATTCAAAAAAAACGACGCAATACATAATAAAAACAAGATAGAGCAAAGAAAACAATACCAAAAGGCACTCCATAATAAAGAATGTAATCCCCAAAACCTTTTTTAGCCGTAACATCTTCTACAGGAATTGTTTTATAAACATCACTATTTACTTCGATTGTAGAATCGTTAGCGCACTTTAGTAAAAATATTTCATTCCCCAAAAATTTTGTAACCTTTTCTTTGCTTTTAGCATCACATTTTTGGATGTTATCTAAGTACATTTGATTAGTTAAATCTTTTTCATTTGCTGGAAAGAAAACGATGTAACCTACAAGAAGCATAATAATAAATACCATAAATTTCATAATAACCTCATGTTGATTGCTTAACACTTTATAGTAAAACACTATATAGTAAAATCAGGAACAGTGAAAGGATTTTTTTAAACCAAATAAAAAAAGCCCTCATGGTTGAGAGCCTTTTAAACAAAATTCAGTTATTTATCATCGTGTTCTAGGTTGTATTCTTTTGCTAATTCTTCTAAATCACTTCTGGCTAGTCCTGATTCAAGAGCTTCTGTAAACCATTTAGGCTTGTGACCCCGACCCGCCCAAACTTGCCAGTTACCCTCATCATCTTTAATGGCGTATTTTGGTTTTAATGTGGTTGCAGAACCTTTACGTTGCGCTTTTCTTTTTGCCTTTTTCTCGATGCCAAGCAAATCATTAATTGTATATTCTTTCTTTAATTCGTCAGGCACAGGCAAGCCAGCTTCTTCGAGGTATGATCTGGCTTTGTTTCTTGCTTCATTTTTTGTAATCAACTCTTTTTCATATTGTTTGTGTTCTTCAATGGTTTCATCACGTACAACGGTTAGTTTTTCAACATATTCATTGAGCAAATCAAGGTCAGTCCCTTTTAGGGCTTTTCTTAATGTGCGAATGTTAGCTAACATTCCTCGTAGATCTGAATAGTTTTCATCTTGCATGGTGTTGTCCTTAATTCTTACTTAGGTTTATATTCAAATTTAATTTTGTTTTCGTCTGTTAAGTGTAACTTAGCAACGTACTTATCGCCTTTTTTACTTACAAAACCAGAAATGAAATCTGTTGATTTTTTAGTGATTAGGCTTTCAATTTGTGAGTCAGTCAGTTTTTTACCTGATATGGTACGCCATAAAACAAACCCACAACCGCCCGTACAATTTAGTGCTTTTTCACCCAAACTTAAAGAGGATGAACACGCAGGGCACGATATACTAACTTTTGGTTTTTCTTCTTTCTTCTCAGTTACAGGCTTACCCTTGTTGTCTTGAAAAGTGGATTTGCATTCAGGATAGTTAGAACACCCCCAAAAGAAGCCGTTCTTGCCTTTGATTTTCCGCAATCCACCTTTACCACAGCTAGGACAAGTTACAGCGTTAGAGGTGATATTCAGCCCCTCAGATTTAATTCTGTTTGTTATATCTGCAATATAACCGTCAGTCTCCCTGATAAACGCTTCTATAGTGAGTTTACCGTCCTTAACTAACATTTGTTTTTCAGCCCATAATGCCGAAATATCAGGTTTTGTTATTTCATCAGGTAAAGCGGCACAAAATTCTTGCCCTTGCTTTGTCGTTTTCCAGACAAGCTCAGAGTAACCTTTTTCCTTTTCAATGGAAATTAGACCTGTATTACTGGCTAATTTGTCGAGTATACCTGCCCGTGTTGCTTCCGTTCCTATGCTTCCCCTGTCAGTGCTTCCCTCGTCTTTTGCTTCTAGGGCTTTACGCAATTCAGGATCTTCAATAAATTTAGCAGCCCTGGTCATGGCTGCAAGTAGCGTGGATTCAGTGAAATATTTAGGCGGTAACGCTGTTTTTTTATCAACATTTGAGGAATCACATAAACCACTATCACTAAATTTAAGAGCTGTTAGGTCATACCCCCCTTGATTGCTATCAGCATCTATTTCTTCGCTATCATCATCTTTACCGATAGATTCCCACCCTTTTTGCACTAAAACGCTTTGTGTTGCGGTGAATGTGTCACCATTAACATCAAAATGAATTTTCGTTTTATTGCGGATAGCATCAGGTAAAAATAACCCAACAAAATAGGTTGCAACAATACGGTAAACATTTTTTTCTTTTTCAGTTAATTGAATACCCGTACCGCTTTTTGTGGTTGGAACAATAGCATGGTGTGCTTCTATTTTACTTGCATCAAAGGCTTTATGTTTTTGAGATAAATCCATGCTATTAACAGCGGAATCTAAATCTGACAAAGTAGAACTTATTGCCGTTGCTATATCTTTTGCCTGATAAAAATGTTCATCAGATAAATAACGGTTGTCACTTCGAGGATAGGTTAATAGTTTATGTGTTTCATAAAGCCCTTGCATAATATCAAGTGTTTCTTTGGCTTTATAACCGAATCGTTTAGCACAAATTTGTTGTAATGTTGATAGATTTAAAGGTAATGGCGGTTTTGTAACTTCGGGTTTTGTTGTAGCTACAGTGACAACGGATTTATTACCAACAACCCTATCAGCAATGTGTTTTGCTTGCGCTTCTGAAATCAGTCTGTTTTTTTCATCAATCTGATCGGATTCTGTCGCGTGGTATTTTGCTTTTATTGTATTACCGTTAATAGACATATCCGCAAATACATCATAATAAAAACTTTCAGAGTGGTTTTGGTTTGCCAACGTTCTAAGGTTCACTAACCCTAACACAGCACTTTGTACACGCCCCACATTTAGAACGCCTTGATAGCCTTGTTCACGACCTTTTAGAGTAGATACTCTGGTTAGGTTGTAACCAAAACTTTGATCGAGGATTGAACGGCATAATGCGCTGTTCGACATCCCCCTAAAATTTTCGTTTGGTTGCATGTTCGCTAATGCTTTTTTAACCGGTGCAAGGTTAAGGTCTGCAACCAATAAGCGCATCACTGGTTTTTTGCATTCAACATATTCTAAAATTTCATCAACCAGTCTACAGCCTTCCTCATCTGGATCGCCGCAGTTGCAGATTGTTTTTGCCTTATTAATCAATGAGATAATTATTTTTGTTTGCGCTTGAGATTCAGGCTTTAACTTGTATTTAGGCGGTAAATAGGAGGCAATAGGTAAGTCGCTTAAATTCCATTGAGCGTATTTAGGATCATAATCTTGAGGATCATTAATAGCCAACATGTGACCAAAACACCAAGTAACCACATCATCACCATGTTCAAAATAGCCGTTTTTCTTTTCAGTGGCAGGATTACCCCCTAACCCCTCAAAAATCGCTTTTGCCAATGATGGTTTTTCTGCAATAAACAATCTCATAATATTATCTCCTAAATTAATTCAGATGCATTTAAAAGCGGAAAACTGATTTGCACATCGCTAACATTGTTATCAAACCATATATCGAAAAAGTCATGCGATTGTTCGTAGAAACCATTCTCCTGATAGAATTTTTCGGCTTGAGCCTTTGCAAACATAAAGGAAAAACCCATAAACTCGATGAACTGAACATTAGCAGGATCAACAAAACCCTTTATATACTGCCTACCATCTCGCATAAAAGAGTCCTGCCAATCATGGGAATTGGTAAAAAGCTGTTCAAGAATTGCCAAATCGGCAGTTTTACCCGTAAAAAATAGTCCAGACAATGAGCCATAATCACCAACATGTAAATCAACATAGCAATCATGGTTAAAATCAATTTGATTAATATTCATTTAACACCCCCATAACTATTAAAAATCAAAAATCAAAGATGAATAGTCTGATTTGATGATTCTCAAGATAAGTTTTATCTGACCTAATGTAAAACCTAACATAAACAAACGATAGGATAATCTTATCACATCAAACATTGTTAATGTGAAAACACCTTTAAAGAAAATCTCTTTTTTAAAACAAAAGACCTTTATAAAAGCATCTTGAATACTATCAAGTGAGTTTACTATCTCTACTTTCACTTTGTTAACGTCATTAATAACAATATTAAAGTCAATTAATAATAACATTATCCTTTCAATCGTTTTGGATTGATTTAAAATTTGATTAGTCATTTAAACCCTCTCAGGAAAGCTAACACAGATTTCAGCGGTATCATTACTTTTCAATAAATCTAGTAAATGATATTTATCCAAAAAGGCTTCCATAAATTCATTAATATAATCAGGCGGTATAAATAAAGATAAGTATACTTTCCCTTCAATCTCGAAAAGAGGTTGCAAATCACGCCCATTTTCTTTTGAGTATTCAGCTAAAAAATACAAATCAGCTTTATCAATAACTCGTATTTCACCCATCATTTCAGAATAAGGTAATAAAGATATTTCATTTTCAGTGAGTTGTTCCCCCTGATTTAACCGATCTCTTAGCTTTGCACTTTCATCGTTAATAACAAAGTTATCAACACTAATTATTGCATGGTTTGTTACATCACACTGTTCTATTCCCTTAAAGTAATCATCCCCTAGTATTTTAGGTTCTACCATAAAATCAATATCAACAACAGATGGAGAAAATGAATCATTGTTAGCTATACTTTTCATTTAAAGTCACCCTTATTAATAATTTTATTTTTCACATCAATGGCAAGCATTGCAATTTGTTTGAACATAAACAAAGCTGTTACAAATAAAAAACCAACCAAAAAATAACTAAAGATAGATTTTTCACTGTTAATAATTTTATAATTTGTTTGGTTCATCACAAAAGCTGCAAAGAATCCAATCAAAGAAACATAACAAAATATAACTAAACAAAAAAATAATTTTTTCAAAGAAAAATTAAGTTTCATAACAATTACTCCTTATCAATAGGAAATGGACGAACCCTGATAAAATCAGATTCCTTGATGGTTGTTTTTTCTGCCAATTGCAATAAGAAGTTATCTTGTGATTTAAACCATTCAATAACCCACTTATGATTACCAATAAAATCAGGAGCATCTTTGTAAAGTAATTCTAGTAACTCTCTGTTTTCATCTATTCTTTTCAAAACCCCACCCTCTGAATGTTCTATAGTCTCATATAAAGAGGAAAAAAAAGGCTTGCCTTTACGATAAGCAGTCAAATGAGATTCACCAACACCATGCGGAATGAGGAGTTTACCCTGAATAGTATTTTTACTATTTTTTATTTTCAATAAAATCAAAGTAATCACTAAACCAAAAAATAAAATTAAAGCTATCATTATAACTGAAAAGCCATTTAACCAATAATACATGTTATTTAACGCTTCAATTTGTGTTATTTCCGTTATAGGTACGTCTTTAACTGATAGTTTTTCCCCTTTACTTATAAACGTTTCGGCTACCTCAGTTGGCATCAAGATTGGAATATAGGACATACATAACCTCATGTTTTAGTTTAAAGGGCTAGTCCTAGGACTAGCCTTTGTTGATTATCGACTACTACCACTTTCTCTGTCTGAACGCTGTCTTTCAGGCTTAAATTTTTTATCCATCGTTTGCTCTAATGGTTTTCCCCATCGTTCTTCTTCATGCACATAAGTACCTGAACCATCATAAAAAGTTGTAGTATAAATTTCAGTGGTTGTGCAAATAGCTTGAACACCCGAATAGCGGTTATTATCCCAATAAATGATCCCATTTTCAGGACACGAACGCCCGTTACTTGTTGAAATTTGCCCACGCCCATAATTTGTATAGGTTTTAAACTTTGTTCTGTATGAATAAGGCTCACTCGTATCGTCACCGACAGCACAACTTCCCCAAGATGGTAAAGGCGACTTACCTTTTTTAAGCCGTTTTTTAAAGGCACTATGCGCCCCACCACAACCTTGACCAAAGCCAGCAGGTAAACATAACCAAATAGCACATTCATCTTGAGAAGCCGCTACAGCTTCATTGACGGGCAACAAAAACGTAACCCCCGTCAGTAACAGCATTGATTTTAAAAATTTATGCTTCATTTTCCATTTCCTCGCTTTTTTGGGTTGAAACAAACGCAATATCACGCTGATTCATTTCAAAAAGTAATCGTGATACTTCGTTTTGTTCAATATCTAACACAGGTATAACAGGCACATTTTTTTCTGAATAACCTTTTCTATCTAAAAAGTAAGGTTCTTCAAAATAAACAATTTTATTGCAAACAATAGGTTTACAGGATTCACTCAAAACAATCTCACGCAAAGATAACCCTGATTTGTGTTTAATCTCTCTTAACTCAGTGATCTCTTGCGGTAGTAATACCGCACGTTTATGTGTTTCAGGAGATTCAGACGTTGACGAATTTTTACCGCTTGTTTTGCTTTTCTTTTTCAATTTCAAATCGTAATAACCGATAGTTTCACTTACCTGTTTTACAGTCTCATTGACTTTCTTAGGAGGATAAACCAACTGGACGGCACAGTTTTCTAAAATAGTATTACCACCATTTTTACCATAACCTTTTTTATCATCAAAAAGCTGCTCCTGATTTTGTAAAATAAAGACAAAACGCATGTTATAACCAGCCGTAAATGCTAATGCCACCTGAACAACGTCAACACAACCCATTGACGTAAATTCATCAAGCATCATGACACACTGATATTTTAACGTTGGATCTTGTTCTGGTAATGTTCTCACGTTTTCGTTTAATAATTGGCTAAAGAATAAATTAGTTAACCTTGCATATTGACTTAACGCAGCAGGGGCAAGACCAAAATAAATTGTCATTTTTTTACGTCTAACATCCCGTAAATCAAAATCGTTCCCATCAGTCGCAGCAGCAGTAACAGGGTTTCCGAACATTTTCATATTTGCATTAAAAGTAAGCAAAATACTTTGTTGTTGCTCAGGTTTTTGTTGTGAATACTGGCGCATCAAAGACACCGTTTGATCTGACAATAAACTCAGTGCTGGACGCTCAATAGACTTGTCTTTGTTATCGCCTAATGATTCATTAAACAAATAAGCATCCCAAAGCGATTTATTTTCATCAGTGTTACGTTGATTGATTTCACTAATGAACCAATCGCCTAATGTTTGACCATCTTTAGGCACTGAAAGCTCATAGGCTTGTGACAAGGTAACTTTATACTTTAATGTTTTTTCTTCTACTACCTTAAAACCTGTCTCAGTTTTTACTTCAACTTCTTTCATTTCATATTCATTTTCACAATCAATAAGAAACAAAACAATCGCCATAAAAACGTTTGCTGACAAATCCGTCCACATATCGTTTTTATCGCCTGTTAACGGGAATAAGATAGAACTAATCTTACTTAAATCACCAAAACAATAAATCGGATCACGCCTAATATAATGCAATGGGTTATAGCGGTGACTCCGCATTTTACCATTTTTCATATCATCACTTGTTGAATAACCATCAGGACAAAACAAATAAACTTCTTGAAAAAGATTATCTTTCCTATGCCCTGCCGTAAAAATGAAGTTTTCAAGTTTAATATCTAAAATAACCAACGATTCTTGATAATAAAGACAGTTAGGAATAACAATACCAACACCTTTACCCGAACGGGTAGGTGCATAAAGCATTAAAAATTGCTGCCCGATATATTTAAGATATTCGCCTTTATATTTTCCCTCGTGAATCTTACCAATCAATAAAGCTGTACTTAATTTTTTTGCTTTATCATCAGGGAAAAAACCTGATTTTCTT